>CALLAG010000073.1 GCA_938002705.1 uncultured Saprospiraceae bacterium
GAGCCTATTCTTGAGTTACGTAGATATAGAATACTGACAGACTCTGCAGGACCTGGCGACTGGACGCCTATGTTCACAAGTCTGGAGAATACAGGTGCCGTATGGCAGATGCCTAATGAAAGAATAGAATGGGCCAAAGGATTAGAGACAGAATAGAATTTATATAGTATAAATAATATAAAAATTATAAAGTGAAGGTATATACATTAGCAGAATATGCGACGATGGATAAAGAGCCAGAAATCTTATTCTGGGTAGGATGTGCAGGGAGTTTTGATCCACGTGCACAGAAGATCACACAAGCACTAGCTAAGATCCTCCACCATGCAGGTATCAAGTATGCCGTATTAGGTAATGAGGAGTCGTGTACAGGTGACCCGGCAAGACGTGGTGGCAATGAGTTTATCTTTCAGATGATGGCCTTACAGAACATCGAGACGATGAAGATGTACAATGTCAATAAGATCGTCACATCGTGCCCACACTGCTTTAATACACTTAAGAACGAATACCCAGAACTCGGAGGTAACTACGAAGTCGTACATCACACAGAGCTGATACAGACTCTATTAGACGAAGGAAAAATAGAAATAAAAGATGGTGCCTTCTCAGGTATGAAGATCGCCTACCATGACTCATGCTATCTCGGACGTATCAATGATATATATGAATCTCCTCGTAATATTCTGAATAAATTAGATGCTGAAATTAAGGAAGCACCTCGTAACAGAAAGAACGGATTCTGCTGTGGTGCCGGCGGTGCACAAGTATTCAAAGAAGAAGAGAATAGCTCCACAGAAACTAAAGTCAATCACGAGCGTGTAGAAGAACTCCTCACTGAAAAACCAGATATCATAGCTGCTAACTGTCCTTTCTGTATACTCATGATGGAAGACGGCGTCAAGTCTAAGGACAAAGAAGATGTCATGGTCTATGATATATCAGAATTGATCGTACAAGCTAATGATTGGTAGAACGGAATGGTAGCCCTCGCTGACAAATATCAAGCTCTCAAGCGCTACATGAATGCCGAAGGCCAGTTTACCCTAATGCATGGTAAACGCCAGAAAAATATGCAAGCACTGATGTTAGAGTACCTCTCGCAAATGTTTGAATCAGGGACTCAATACACAGAACCCCAAGTTAACGATATCCTCAATCAACATCATACTTTTAATGATGCTGCATCACTGCGCCGCTTGATGTTCGGTAAGAAGTTAATAGATCGGACTATTGATGGTAGGGCTTATTGGTTGAGAGATTAATATTATTGGATAAGAGGCTTGACTGAGAATTATTTGCTGATATTCAGTATGTTATGTCCAAAATGATTGATTGACGATATATATTCGGATTTCTAAATTAGCATTTGACTTCTGATGATATTCATGCCTAAATGGCTTACTTTTGTCCAAGAATATTTAAGAATTGCTGATCCGTTTAAGAATTATCATATTAGTTTTTTGCTTTATTATACCAGCCTGCGGTATTGTAACCGCTAACGGCGCTGTCGATTCAGTCAGGGTATATATAGATCAAGCCTACGATAATCTAAGAACTGATCCAGAACTGGCTCTCAGCTTAGTCCTGAAAGCTAAAGCACTCAGTGATGGTACTGAAGGCTATGGCAATATCAAATCTGATCTCTTGTATGGTCATATACTTCAGATAAGAGGATCGGTAGATACGGCTCACCAGATAATAGTACCCAAATTAGATCAAGCTATAGCATTCGGTAATGATACATTAATTGCCTTTGGTTATCATACATTAGCTGTTAATTACCAATATAGAGGTAGCAGCGAACTTGCTATCCAGAATTACCTTAAGGCCATTGAGATTAATGAGAGACTTGGCCTCACAGATGATCTCTTAAAACAACTTAATAATATAGGACTTGTATATAGAGAAGAAGGGGAGTATGAGAAAGCATTGACCTATCTTGAACGATGTCTTGAGCTCAGTATCAAAGTTGAGAATAAGAAAATAGAACTATATAGCTATGGTAATGCAGGTTATATATTCATGAAGCAAAAACGTTATGATGAAGCCTTGCATAGATTCCAAAAAACAATCTCATTAGCCGGTGAGCTAGCTGATGATTATGCTACGAGTACAGGTCATTACCTTATCTCTGATGTAAAGTTTCAGTTAGGGGAATATCCAGAATCAGAATTCCATGCTAATAGAGGATTAGAGTTTGCAAAAAAGGCATTGTATCCATTAGGGCAAATATATAGCCTCAGGTTACTGAGTGAAAATCACAGAATGACAGGTCAGTTGTCAAAGGCCAAATCGGAGGCAGATAAGGCCTTAAATCTAATGAGAAAACATAGTACATATTTGTATTATGAAGACGTGATGAATGCATTCTATCAGTTAGCACTTGAGAATAAAAATTACAAAGGAGCATTAGAAATACAGTTAGATCTATCAGGTAGAAGAGATAGTCTGAATCAGGTCAAAACGAAAGAAAAAATTGCAAATTCGGAGTATAAATTTCAGTTACTTAATAATGAGCAGGAGAATAAATTACTGAAATTAGAAAATGAAAGTAATGAAAGAATAGCCCTTTTTGCATATGTTATTATTTTTCTAATCGGGCTTTTAGCTGCAGCAGCACTTTATGCATATCGGAAGAGTAGGAGCGATAATAATACACTCGAATTAGCCATACAGAACAGAACTCAGGATCTACTTAAGTCGAATAAGGAGTTAGAAAGATTTACCTATATCACAGCACATGATCTTAAGGAACCATCTCGTAACCTTGTGTCATTCAGCACATTACTTAATAGAAAGCTCGAAGCTCAGGACTATAAGTCGACTTCAGATTATGCTAAGATGATCTCACAGAACTCTAAGCAGCTCTATAATCTCATAGACAAAATCATGAAATTCTCTTCTATAGATAAAGAAGGAAAAATGACTTTTGAAGACGTCTATCTCGCTGATGTTATAGAGCAGATTAAGGAACTGCTTTCTGATACTCTTGAGCATGAGAATGTAAAATTGACTTATGATAACTTACCTACTATCAAAGGGGATAGCTCATTACTTCTGATTCTCTTCAAAAATCTGATAGAGAATGCTATCAAGTATAATAAGAGTGAACAGAAAATAATTGATATAGGTACAAGAGGTGATAATGGTGATATTATATATGTGAGAGATAACGGTATAGGTATAGAAGAAGCATATAAGAGTGATGTATTCGAGATGTTCAAGAAACTACATCCTAAGCATGAGTATGACGGAGCAGGACTTGGGCTATCTATATGTAGTAAGATAGCAGATATCTATGGTTACCATATCGACTTAGAAAGCGAGATTAATGTGGGTTCCACTTTTATGTTAGTGCCTAATAAGATGAGTTGATATTATGGTCAGCTTATTAATTAGGATGTAATGATTATCATAACACCTCCCTCATTATCTCCCCAAAAGTCTTCTGATCAATAACATGTGTCCCATCAAAAAACTTAAACTTAAAGCCTAAGTTATTCTGACTGACGAACAACTTTAGTTTGTCTTTGTGCTCTTCAGTGAGGTATTCGTCATTGTTTCCCACGCAAAAATATTTATGTGAGATCGTATTTAGATAGGGCAGCATTACCTGATAGTCTAATTCTGGAGGGAATTCTCCTGCCCAGTTAATGACTGTATGGAAGGGGAGACGGCTGTGATTGATATATCTCCACATAGTCGATGTGCCTTGAGAGAAGCCTAAGATATTCAGCTTCTGGTGAGGTTTCATATTATGTACGATAGGTTCTATGACCTGGGATAAGTACGCTAAGTAATCAGATATCTCATCTAAGCGATGCTCCTGCGTCATCCATGTGGCTCCTACGTAGTTAGGTTTTCTTCTGACGTAATGCTTAGATAGGCCTTCTGGTGCTATGAAGTAATGCTTGTCCAGATTTTCATTATTGAATCTTGATATCATACGAGACGCTAGCTGACCATAACCATGTATGAGTAGCCATATATGATCGGCAGACTGTATATCATCACCGAGGGTGTAATAATGTGCAGTCCTTTCTATTTTGATGGAATGTTCGGTGGGTTGCAAGCGGTGTTTTTTGAAGTTGAATCTATGTGAGGTTACTGCTTTATTCTATCTCATCGATGTCTTCTATGTCTTCGAATTGTCCTTTTTTGACATACTTCAGATCTTTTTCTTCTAGCATAATGTCATCTTCATCTAAGCTAAAATTTCGTTCTTCTTCAGATAATACGGGCTCTACCTCTATCGTCTCAGGCTCAGGTCTTCTATTAGATCGCCTCTCAGATGGAGCTTCTCTATAGTCTCTATGATCTTGTTTGCCTGGGGTATTCCATTGTTGTGTTTTTTCTCTCTTTTTCCACATTTTGGTTACCTGTCTTAGGATAAGTGGCCCAAACATAAAGAGCATTTGTCTGACTAATCTGTTCATTTATTGGTATAGTTTATATTTAGACGTAAAAGTCTTTTTGATGTCTCGATAATTATAGAGACTTTTTTCATCAAATACCAATTTAGTATTAGTTTAGTTGATTACAAAAGCTGATTAGTATACATAATTGCATGAAAGACTATCTTAAAAAGGATTCTTGGAAGATAATAGAAGAAGATTATCGATCCGAATACAACGAAATAAGTGAAAGTATCTTTAGTATTGGCAATGGCTATATGGGCCAACGTGCCAATTTTGCTGAATTATACACTGGACCATCATTACAAGGCTCTTACCTCGGGGGCATATATTATCCTGATAAGACGAGGGTAGGCTGGTGGAAGAATGGCTATCCAGAATACTTCGCCAAAGTTCTCAATAGTGTCAACTGGATAGGCATTAATGTCAAATTAGGCGATGAGCTCATAGACTTGCATCAAGTGACAATTTCAGACTTCTCTCGTGTCTTAGACATGAAGAAAGGACTGCTGCAGATGAGTTACGTCATTACAACTGATAGGGATTATAAATTAAGAATAACGACAGAGCGATTCTGCCATAATGTAATCAAGTCATTAGGTGTCCTTAATTACAGGATAGAATCTATAAATTATTCTGGTGATATAACATTAGAATCATACCTCGACACTGATGTGACCAATAAAGACTCTAATTATGATGAG
>CALLAG010000074.1 GCA_938002705.1 uncultured Saprospiraceae bacterium
CCATTTAATTTTGAAACTAATGTAGGGGCTGGTCTTCCGGTCATCTCTACCTTAAAGGGACTGATAAATAGTGGTGATAAAATCCATAAGATAGAGGCCGTATTATCGGGATCTGTTTCTTATATATTTAACAATTTTAATACGGATACAGTATTCCACAATATTATCAAAGAGGCACAGCAACTTGGTTATACAGAACCAGACCCTAGAGAAGACTTATCAGGTAATGATGTAAGAAGGAAGCTTCTCATATTAGCTCGAGAATCCGGTCTGATTATAGAGGAAGCGGATATTGATATTGAGAATTTTCTACCTCAAGGAGCTATGGCAGCAAGTTCAGTAGACGACTTTTATGAGCTGGTTAAAAACAAAAATGATTTCTTCAAAAACATGATAGAGTCTGCAGAAGCAGCAAATAAAAAATTGCGTTTTATTGCAAGCTTAGAAAATGGTAAAGGAAAGATTTCATTACAACAAGTCTCTTCAGATAATCCATTCTACAGTCTTAGCGGTAGTGACAATATGATTGCTTTTTTCACTAAGAGGTATAATAAAACACCTCTACTAGTGAGAGGTCCTGGAGCAGGTGCAGATGTCACAGCAGCGGGTGTTCTTGCCGAAATAATCAACATGAGTAATGTCATATAAACACTTGAATATCAGATAATTATGTACAAAAAAGCAGGTGTAAAAGTCTTCGCTCCAGCCACAGTGGCTAATGTAGCAGTGGGATATGATATATTAGGTTTTGCCTTAGAAGAATTAGGTGATGTTGTGATAGTAAGAGAAGGGTCTGAGTCAGGGCTAAAGATTAAAACAATCGTCAAGAACAAAGGCCTATCTAAAGATATACGGAAAAATACGGCGGGCTTTGCTGCCCTCAAATTATTGGAATCTTTAGGTTTAGAAAATGAGCATATAGAAATGGATCTCATTAAGAATATGAATATCGGTACCGGATTAGGCAGTAGTGCAGCCAGTGCTGTTGCAGGTGCTTATGGGGTCAATGCTTATCTTGACTATCCTTATACTAAGTCAGAGATCTTAAGATTTGCAACTTTAGGAGAGCAAGTAGCTGATGGTTCTTTTCATGCTGATAATGTTGCGCCAAGTTTGTTAGGAGGATTTATACTTATCAGGGATAATGAAACTTTGGATCTCAATAAATTAGCTTGTCCTAAAGGACTAATTTGTGTCATCATACATCCCCACATCCAAGTACTGACTCAATACTCCAGAGAAATACTTCAGCCCCTTGTTAAACTAGAAGACACTGTCAGACAGTCTGGTAATCTTGCAAGCTTCGTCATAGGTATGTATAAGTCAGATTTTGAGTTAATCAGAAGGAGTCTTGATGATTGTATAATAGAACCTCAAAGGGCTCATCTCATTCCTGAATTCTATCCTCTAAAAGAAATGGCGATTAATTTTGGTGCATTAGGATTTAGTATTTCTGGAGCCGGTCCTTCGATGTTTGCCTTGTGTAATAATTCATTTATTGCAGAGAATATCTTAGAAGGGGCTAAGAAAATATATAAAGAAAAGAAGATAAAGTGTACCACACTCATATCAAACATTAATCACGAAGGTGCAATGAAATATTAATATGAGACTATACAGTACTAATAACAAGAATAATATAGTAGATCTCAAGACAGCAGTTCTTAATGCTTTTCCTAAGGATAAGGGCCTGTTTATGCCTTGCCAGATCGATAAGCTTGATCCAAGATTTCTCAGTAATCTTAATCAATACTCTCTTATTGATATTGCATACATAGTATCTCAGAACATTATCGGAGACTATATTCCAGAATCTGATCTATACAAGATTGTCTATAGAGCTATTAACTTCCCTGCACCAGTGCATATGCATGATGCTGGTATATCGACCTTAGAATTGTTTCATGGTCCGAGTATGGCTTTTAAGGATTTTGGTGCTCGATTTATGGCAGAGCTTATGTCTTACTTTCTCAGACATGATGATAGAGAAACGACAATACTTGTTGCGACAAGTGGTGACACCGGTGGTGCTGTAGCTGCTGGATTTCATAATGTACCCGGTATTAATGTTATAATTCTATATCCGAGTGGTAAGGTAAGTCCTTTACAAGAAAAGCAACTCACTACTTGGGGTGATAATATAAGAGCGATAGAGGTAGATGGTGTTTTTGATGACTGTCAGTCACTTGTCAAGGAGGCTTTCTTAGATAATTCGTTACATGAAAAGTATACATTTAGCTCAGCTAACTCTATAAATATTGCAAGGCTTATACCTCAGAGTTTTTACTATTTCGAAGCATATAAGCAAGTAATGGATCTGGGTAAGGACATCGTCTTTTCGGTACCATCAGGTAATTTTGGCAATCTCACTGCAGGCCTGTTAGCCTACACTATGGGACTACCTATACACCAATTCCTTGCCGCTACTAATATTAATGATACTGTACCATCCTATCTGAGTAATGGTCATTATGAAGCCAAGCCTTCTGTAGCTACTATCTCAAATGCCATGGATGTAGGTGCTCCGAGCAATTTTACAAGAATGAAGCATCTATTTGGAAACGATAGTTCCACGTGGAACAATATGAAAAACATTGTAAGTGGATATACTTATAATGATAGTAAGACCAAGATAGCTATGCAAGAAATATTAAAGAAGTATGATTACGTAGCAGATCCTCACGGTGCTATAGGTTATCTAGCTTGCAAAGATTATATGCTTACTCAAAATAAGAACAACCTACACTGCATATACTTAGAAACTGCTCACCCTGGTAAATTTTCCGCAACAGTAGAATCTACAATCGATCAGAAACTTAAGTTACCGCTAAGGTTATCAGAATTCCTAAGCAAAGACAAAAAGGCTTATACTTGTAGTAAACAGTATAAAGCATTCAAAGAACTACTAATGACTATATAAGTTCCACGTGGAACATATACATAGACCTCGTGTTATACAAGGTGTATAAGTCCTTAAAGACAGTTTATTTATATTTACCTTTTATAAAAAAAACATACCGTAATGAGATCACTATTTGTCTGTCTATTCTTAATGACAAGCGCAACATTCTTTGCTCAAGACACTAACAAGTTTAGACAACTTGAACAAGACCTGCCGACTCCCAATACTTACCGAACAGCCTCAGGTGCACCAGGTCATGAGTACTGGCAACAAAGAGCAGATTATAAAATGGATATAACCATAGATGATGAAAATCAGAAGCTATATGGTAACGAAACCATAACCTATCACAACGAGTCACCAGATGATCTAAAGTACCTGTGGGTACAGATGGACCAGAACGTAAGAGCTAAAGATTCTCACTCACATGATATATCAACAAGTAATATCAATGAAAGAATGAGTATGAGACAGCTAACAAGAATAGCTCCCGACTTCGAAGGAGGATTCAATGTAGAGCATGTAAGAACGTCAGATGGTAAGGCTCTAAAATATACTCTTAATAAAACTATGATGCGTATCGACTTACCACAAGAACTTAAATCTGGTAAGTCATATACATTTAATATTAAGTGGTGGTACAACATCAATAATACAAGAGAAATAGGTGGCAGATCTGGTTATGAGCACTTCGAAGCAGATAGTAATAACGTATACGTAATAGCTCAGTACTTTCCACGTATGTGTAAGTATAATGATGTATATGGATGGCAGAACAAACAATTCTACGGAAGAGGAGAATTCACATTAGAATTCGGAGATTATGAAGTAAACATCACAGTACCTTCTGATCACTTAGTAGCCGCATCAGGAGAATTACAGAATGCTTCTAATGTACTTACAGCAGAACAGCAGAATAGATTAAAGCAAGCTAAGACAGCTGACTTACATCCTGTAACTATAGCAACGCTTGATGAAGCAGAAGAGCGTATGAAAAAAAGATCTTCGAAAACTAAGACTTGGAAGTTCAAAGCAAAGAATGTAAGAGACTTTGCATTTGCAACATCAAGAAGATTTGTATGGGATGCCCTGGGTGTTCCTATGTCAGATGGAAGAACTGTTATGGCTATGTCTATGTGGACAAAAGAAGGTGATTGTCTATGGAATAAATATTCTACTAAGTCTGTAGCCCATACAGTAAAGTGGTACTCTCACTACACATTCGATTATCCATATCCAGTAGCATGGTCCATAGATGGTAATATGGGTATGGAATATCCCATGATATGCTTTAACTACGGAAGATGCGAAGATGATAATACCTATACACAACGAATGAAATACGGTCATATAGGTGTCATCATCCATGAGGTAGGTCATAACTGGTTTCCCATGATAGTTAATTCGGATGAAAGACAATGGACATGGATGGATGAGGGTCTTAATACATTTATGCAATATCTCACAGAGCAACAGTGGGAGAGAGACTATCCGTCAAGAAGAGGACCTGCTAACAAAATAGTAGATTATATGAAAGGCGATAAAGATAAAATATCACCTATCATGAGTAACTCAGAGTACATATTCCAATTCGGTAATAACGCTTATGGGAAACCAGCAACGGCTCTTAATATATTAAGAGAGACAGTGATGGGCAGAGATCTATTTGATTATGCATTCAAGGAATACGCTAATAGATGGAAATTCAAACACCCAACGCCAGCTGATTTTTTCAGAACTATGGAGGATGCATCAGCCGTTGATTTGGATTGGTTCTGGAGAAGCTGGTTCTATACAACTGATCACGTAGACTTAGCACTTAATGAAGTGAAACATTTCCAACTAAAAAATAAGGATCCAAAAAGTCAAAGCGAGGAGAATAAAGCAAACAGAGCTAAAGAAAGAATCAACATAAGCATTCTCAGAAATAGAGAAGAAATAAAGCAAACACAGAACGAATTAGATCCTACCATAGATGATTTCTATACTAACTATGATCCGTTAGAAGTAGATATAATCGATGAGGAACAACATGACAAATTCTTAGCATCACTTAGTGAAGATGAGAAAGCAATGCTTGAAGCTGACAAACATTTCTACCAGATGACTTTTGAAAATATAGGTGGTATTCCGATGCCTATCATCATAGAATTACAATATGCTGATGGTACAACAGAGGTCAAGAAAATACCTGCAGAGATATGGAGATTCGATGCTAAGACAGTAACTAAAACTATCGTGACTGACAAAGCGGTTACTAACGTAGTACTGGATCCGTTCTTAGAGACAGCTGATGTAGATACAGATAATAATGAAATCTCAGCTCCTAAGAAGGCAGACAGATTTGAGCTATATAAAAGAGGTCAAAGAGGCGGTGGAGAAAACCCAATGCAAAGAGCTAATAGAGCTAAGGCAAAGCAATCAGACAAACCTTAATGCTCAACTAACGTATTGTGTATAGACGATAAAAAATTATTAAGAATATTATTGAATAATTGTGGTCGTTCCATCATAGGAGC
>CALLAG010000075.1 GCA_938002705.1 uncultured Saprospiraceae bacterium
AGTTTACAAGATTGTAGGATTGTAGGATTCTTACAGAGTAATTAATCAAGTAATCTTCTAACGTCGATTGTCGAGTGTCCAACCTCGATACTATACGCTTATCAGATATGTCTCACCTCGATGCTTTACCTTTTTGTCAGAATCAGGATTGTAGGATTTCTAAGCCAAACTCAGAATTGACAAGTCTATAATACTTATTGAATCTCGCTAAGCTATTACATCATAACACATCCATAACATCCGCCACTCCCACAAAGTCCCTACATGTAAATCCCTCTCCATACTTCACCCCTATTCTTCTACCATGATCTATGGCTCGGCCTTTGAGTTTGTCTATAAATTCTGGTGACGATATGGGTGTAGATGCTTCTGTAGAATTGGGATCATAGAATTGGGATTTGTACTTGAGGACGAGTTCTATTTTCTGATCCATGTAATCTGATACATCTACGACGATATCAGGTTTCATATCATAGTCTTGGATGTAATTGAGGATTTTTCTTGGACGCCACTTGTCTTGTGGTTGGTTATTATAGGTTGTTTCTATTTTCATAAGACCAGAAAGGAAGCATGCTTCGTAGGTCATCTTACAGGCGTTGCCATGATCAGGATGCCTGTCATGTACGGCATTAGCGAGGACCACCTCTGGCTGGAATCTTCTGATGACTTCTATGATTTTTATTTTATTCTCAGGGGTATTCTGGAAGAAGCCATCTGCCATTCCGAGATTGACTCTTACTTCTGCATTTGCGTAAGCTCTTGCAGCCTCTGATTCTTGCAGTCTTAAGGCAGCACTGCCTCTTGTACCTAATTCTCCTTGCGTAAGATCTAACAAGCCCACTTTATAGCCTAAGCTTATCTGCTTAAGGATTGTCGCTCCACATCCCAGTTCTATATCATCGGGATGCACACCTATCGCCAATATATCTAATTTCTGTTCTACCATAGTTAATGTTAGCTTATCTTATATCCTACCATCTTATTAATGCACTACCCCAGGTGAATCCACTTCCGAATGCCGCAAGACATACTAAGTCGCCTTCTTTGACCTTACCTTCGCCACATGCTTCTGCTAACGCTATAGGTATAGATGCCGCAGTGGTATTACCATACTTCTGGATATTATTATAGACTTGATCATCTGATAAGCCCATCGTCTTCTGGATATACTGACTTATCCTTAGATTGGCCTGATGTGGGATGAACATGTCTAAGTCTTCTGGCTTAAGCTGAGCTGTCTCTAATGCTTCCATGATTACTTCCTTAAATCTGACAATGGCATTCTTAAACACCAGCTGTCCATTCATATATGGATATAGGAGATGATTATCTATCATCGCTTGCGTGACGAATATCTCACCAGGTATCTCTGGTGACACAAAGCCATACTTCTCTTTGTCCTCATCGTGGTAGCCTCCATGGCATCCTGGATTAATTAATGCCAGTTCTTCTGCGAAGGTCCCATCAGAATGCAGATGTGTCGTCAGTATCCCTTTGGACTCATCTTCTGTGGGTTGTACGATAACGGCTCCTGCACCATCACCAAAGATAACAGACACGCCTCTACCTCGTGTAGAATAATCTAATCCCATAGAGTGCATCTCAGATCCTACGACTAATATATTCTTGTAAGTACCTGTCTTGACAAATTTGTCAGCTACAGATAAGGCATAGACGAAGCCGGAACACTGATTTCTGACATCGAGGGCTCCTATCGTAGACTTAGTGATACCTAATTCTCTCTGCAGTAACACGCCACAGCCAGGAAAGTAATAATCTGGACTTATGGTAGCGAATATGATGAAGTCTATATCTTCCTTGCTGATACCTGCGTTATCGATTGCTTTTATGGCAGCTTCAGTGGCCATCGTTGTGGCTGTCTCTTTATGCTTCTCAGCATAGCGTCTCTCTCTTATACCGGTTCTCTCTTGGATCCACTCATCGGTAGTATCCATGTATTGCTTAAGATCATTATTAGTGACGATTTTTTCTGGTACATAATACCCGACACCAGCTATCTTACTATTCATTGTAATCTCTTTAATGTGTTGTTAGATTATGCTAAAATACCTTAGAAAGTCTCAATATCCCCAAGACTTGGTCCTAAAAGACTAAAAATAAGTGTCACAATTAAAGTTTTGGCTTAATAAGCTATAATTTTCGAGCCTGATAGGAATGACTTATGAATGATCTAAAGAATAATGCCCAAGAATTAGCTTATACAGTGATGGACCCGTTCATCAAGCTACTCATTAAGCTTAAGGTGACACCTAATATGATTACCATGTTCGGACTGATACTGACATTCATCAGTGCTGCAGTACTTATATATGGTGCAGAAGTCGGAGATAGGGACAATCATCAATACATCGGCTATGCAGGGATCATCATTCTTATCGCTGGCGCTATGGATATGGTAGACGGCAGATTAGCAAGGCTTAATAATCAAGCCCACCCTGCAGGTGCTTTATTTGACTCCGTTATAGATCGATACAGTGAGTTGTTTATGTTTTTTGGGTTCTGTTATTATACCATTACTCAAGATTACTTATTTACATCTATATTCTGCTTTATAGCTATGATAGGTTCTATTATGGTCAGTTATACCAGATCACGTGCTGAGGGCTTAGGCGCTGATGCCAGTGTAGGATTGATGCAGAGACCAGAGAGAATCTTATTAGTGGCTTTTGCCAGTATCGCTACTTACGTGGTATCACTTATCACAGGAGGAGATTTCGTATATCGTGTAGACTGGTTATCATTACCCATATTCGAGAGTATTTCTATCTTTAGTTGGCCTATATTTTTCTTAGCGATATCAGCTAATCTTACTGCTATCAAGAGACTTAACCATGCCTCCAAGGTACTCAGAGAAGAGCACTAAGTCCTAATGATGCAATAAGGCTCTCTATCATCTTATGGAAGATATACTATCAGACTAATCATATGCGTACAATAAGAATTAAGCTTACGCAAATATCAAAGTGTGATGATATCTCATGCTGTAACGCAGCCCCATTCATGAGTTAGCTCGAGTAATCTTTCGTCTTTTATAATTACCTATACCCTATTAGCTTGTCTATTGATTGTAGTAATAGTCTGGGTTAATAGATAAAAAAAGGGATCTCATCCATAATTGTTACAGGATTAGAATCATTATTATCAGAGTAAGTCTAAAAACCCTAAATTGTGGCGGTATTCTAAAGTCGATCTTATGATATACAACTTAGACAAATCACAGTATACTATCAATGGTGAGAATGGGCTCCCAGAATCATATCCGGTTCCGGAAATGACTCAGGACCACCTTTTTTATATCCAAAGAAATCTCAATAAGAATACGATTATATATTCAGCTAATATTACTCATAGAGGGCTTATAGATGAGTCACAACCTATTAAGCTACATTGGATCAAATATACTGATAACGGCAAAATAGCTAAGCTAAATCTCATACAAGAGAAAGCCTTTGGGTACCACTCTTCTAAGATAAATGACTACACATATGAGATCAAAATGTTATCGTACGATAAGTTAAGCCTCTTCTTACATATGGATGAGGAGGGAAAGTGCTCAGTCATTACCAAAATATCCGATAACAATGCTTACTTATCTAACATCTACGTCTATGCTGATGAATTCGGGATATTCCCTCAGATAAAAATTATAGAATTATATGGCTCTGACATTAAGAGCAAATTACCAAGCTATCAAAGAATAACGATCTAGAATATCTATGTCCCAAGAAAATGCTATAGATCGACTCTCCAAGAAATGGCTCATCCCATTTGCTATCCTTTCTGCAATCTACTGGTTATGGTTCGCAGGATATGTAGGTGTCAGTAATCTTGAGATAGCCTTCTATATCTTAATGTGCTTCTTAGCATTCTATAATAGAACGACGAGAAGGCTGCTGATATGCTTCTCGCCTATGCTGATATACCTCTTAGGCTATAGTAGCTTGAGAGTACTCCATCAGGATGGCACTTCATATATATATAACGAGGGTCTATATGACTTAGAATTAAGCCTATTTGGATTTAGCTATGGTGGCCAGCGGATGATCCCGTGTGAGTATTTTGCGGAGCACCATTCCACGATATTAGATTTATTTACTGGTATATTCTATATATCATGGATGCCCTTTCCGATCATATTTGCATTGATAGCTTTCTTCTCTGGTCGGGAGAAGTTGGTATTCCACTTTTGGCTAGCTTTTCTGATGGCTAACTTACTGGCATTTATAGGATATATCTTTTTTCCGGCCGCTCCACCTTGGTATTATCTTGAGTACGGCTCAGAAATCTTACATAACATCAAGAACAGTGCTGCAGGATTTGCAAGATTTGATGCTCTGGTAGGCATCCCTGTATATGAAAGTATGTATAAGAACGGGACTAATACCTTTGGCGCTATGCCTTCTATGCATGCCGCTTTTCCTTTGGTATTGACCTATTATGCGAGAAAATTTGGAAAACGAGAACTAACCATATTATTTGCTGTTAGTCTCGTATCAATTTGGTTTGGAGCCATTTATAGCAATCATCATTATATTTTGGACGTAATTGTGGGAATAGTTTGTGGTATTATTGGTATATTACTTTCAGAAATACTGGTAAATTGTACTTTTGCACCCAATTGGTATAAAAGAACCGTTTTGTATATTCAATCGAACCTAAAGAAGTAGTTTATGCTTAAGCAAAAGATGGCCAGTTACGACTTGCCACAGAAAGTTCAGGAGATGGGCCTCTACCCTTATTTTAGAACAATAGAATCAGAGCAAGACACCGTCGTTAAGATCAAAGGAAAAGACACTTTAATGTTTGGCTCTAACAGTTACCTGGGCCTCACAAGTCACCCCAAATTAAAAGAAGCTTCTAAAAAAGCAATAGATAAATATGGCTCAGGCTGTGCTGGATCCAGATTCCTCAATGGAACCTTGGACATACACCTGGAGCTCGAAGAAAAACTCGCAGACTTCGTAGGTAAGGAGTCCGCTCTCGTATTCAGTACAGGATACCAAGTCAACTTAGGTGTCATATCCAGTATCCCTGGTAGACATGACTATATCATCATAGACGAGTATGATCACGCATGCATCATAGACGGCAGTAGATTATCATTCGCCAAGGTGCTTAAGTATAAGCATAATGATATGGCATCACTGGAGAAGATCCTATCTAAGTGTGAGCCAGACAAAATTAAGCTCATCTGTGTAGACGGTGTCTTCAGCATGGAAGGGGACTTATGCAAGCTTCCGCAAATTGTAAAATTAGCAGAAAAATATGCTGCTAACATCATGGTAGATGACGCTCATGGATTAGGTGTCATGGGTAGTCATGGTAAGGGTACCAGTGATCACTTCGGTATGACTGATAGTGTAGACCTTATCATGGGTACATTCAGTAAGTCACTAGCATCCATAGGAGGATTTATCGCAGCATCTAATGATACGATCAACTATCTCAAGCACAATGCAAGATCTCTCATATTCAGTGCATCTATAGCGCCAGCTAATGCAGCCAGTGTTATAGCCGCTATTGATATTATGAAATCAGAGCCAGAAAGACTCGAGAAGTTGTGGGATAATACTAAGTATGCTATGAAGCTATTCGCAGAGTATGGCTTTGATACAGGACATACTGAGACGCCCATCATTCCAGTCATGATACGTGATGACTTTAAGACATTTAACCTGACTAAGATGCTCCTCGACGAAGGCGTATTCGTCAATCCTGTAGTATCGCCTGCAGTACCGAGTACATCATCACTGATAAGATACTCATTGATGGCGACGCATACGAGAGAGCAGATAGAAAGCTCTATAGAGAAGATGCATAGAATATCAGAAAAGTTAGGTGTATTTGACTTAGAAGCAGAGAAGAAAACTTACGCTGATCTCAAGTAATACAAGAGAATAGGTTTTATATTTTTTTTCTTCTTACACAATCTGCCACATGAGTATAGCCATAAAGGAAGTTAACTCTAGTTCTGACATTAAGAAATTCATAGACTTCGCTCATGAGCTCTATCATGGTGACAAGAACTATGTGCCAGAACTCTATGTGGCGCAGAGAGAGATGTTCGACAAGAAGAAGTTTCCGTTCTATGACTATGGCGAGGTCCAATCATTCTTGGCCTATCAAGGCGATAAGATCGTAGGAAGAATATCTGCCATAAGGAACGAGAGATATAATGATATACATCAATCCAATATTGGATTCTTTGGATTCTTAGAATTTACACAAAATAAAGAAGTCCTCAAGGCATTGTTAGGTGCCGCTACTAACTGGTTATCGTCACATGACTATGACTACCTCATGGGACCCACTAACTTTACAACTAATGAGACCTCAGGATTTCTTATAAGTGGCTTCCATGAGCCTCCTAAGATCATGATGCCTTACAATAAGAGCTACTATGATAGTATGCTCATGGAAGCTGGACTGGAGAAAGAGATGGATATGTATGCCTATATGATCGATACCCAATTAGTCTCAGACAAGTCCATCAAGCTATCTACTATGCTGGAAGAAAGACTCAAGCGAAGTGGTATCACTATCCGTAATATAAGTCTCAAATCCTTTAAAGAGGAGGTTGTCAAGCTAAAAAAGGTCTATAATGCAGCCTGGGAAAATAACTGGGGTTTTGTCCCATTTACAGACAGAGAATTCAATCATATGGCAGATGGCCTTAAGATGTTAGGCCAAGAAGAATTCGCCTACATGGCAGAACATAATGGCGAACCTATAGGCTTCTCGATCTCACTTCCGGATGTCAATGAGATAACGAAGAACTTTAAGAAAGGAAGACTGCTGCCATTCAATATCATCAAGCTATTGATGAATAGAAGAAAGACCTCTTATGTCAGAATAGCTGCCACAGGAGTCATAGAAGAGTACAGAAGAAAAGGGATAGAAGCTATCTTCTTTTCTAAAAACATATTAGAAGCCAGAAAGAGAAACCTCAAAGGAGGAGAAGCTTCATGGATACTAGAGAGCAATGACGAGATGGTATTATCTGCAGAGAAACTAAATGGAGATCGGTATAAGACATATCGACTATATAAGCTCCCTTGTAAGAAAAGCTAAGCTATGACTAACAAAATCCTGATCACAGGAAGTAATGGCTTCGTAGGGAGCCATATCGTAGAAGAAGCCATCAAGCATAACTATAACGTATTCGCCGGTGTGAGGAAATCCAGTAATCTTCAGTATCTGCAGGATCCTAAGATTAACTTCCTTTATTTCAGTTTTGAAGATGAAGAGAACCTGCGGGAGCAGTTAAGGTCACACCACTTTGAGTACATAATACTCAATGCAGGTATCACAAATGCTGAGAATAAAGAGACGCTGTATAAAATAAATGCCGCTTACAACAGAAAGCTGTGTAAGATCCTCATAGAAGAAAATGTTATCCCTAAGAAGCTCGTACTGATCAGCAGTCTGGCATCCTATGGGCCAGCGGATTATCAGTTTAAGCAGGTCTTAGATAGTGACTCTACACCCCATCCAGTGACGTGGTATGGAGAGTCTAAGTTGCAAGCTGAGCAGTTCGTAGAATCATTCGGCCAGATACCCAGTATCATACTGAGGCCTACAGCGGTATATGGCCCACGTGACTATGACATGTTAGAAGTGTATAAGACTATAAAATTAGGCTTAGAGCCAAAAGTAGGATTCGGCAACCAAGATATGACATTCATATATGTCAAGGACTTAGCAAAACTGATAGTCAGTACACTGGACAGTAATGTGATGCATAAGGGATATTTCGTCAGTGATGGTGCCATCTACCCTTCTGATGTATTCTATGCTGCTATCAGTAAGATATTAGATAAGAAGACACTTAAGGTAACAATACCAGTGAGTGTGATGAAAGTAATAGCATTACTCAGTGAGGGTGTAGGTAAGATAAGAGGGCAATATCCACTGCTCAATAGGAACAAAATCAAAGAGTATTTTGCAAGGTCTTTTGCAGTAGATACTGCAGATATAAAAAATGATTTTAACTTCGTGCCCGAATTCACATTAGAAGAGGGTCTGAAAGAGACAATTAATTGGTGTAAAACAAATAAATTACTTTAAAAAATGGCAGTAAAAAAGCAAACAAAAAAAGTACTTGCTACGAAACCAACTGGTAAATTAGGTATACTAACTCCTGGTATGGGAGCTGTAGCCACTACATTTATTGCAGGTGTAATGGCTGTAAATAAAGGGCTCTCTAACCCTGTAGGCTCACTCACTCAGATGGGTAGAATGAGAATAGGCAAGAGAACCAAAAAGAATAACCAACCAATGATCAGCGATGTCGTGCCACTTCAGGACTTGAAGAAGGTCGTATTCGGTGGATGGGACATATTCAATGATAATATGTATGAAGCAGCTGTACACGCTGACGTATTAGACATCAATCTACTAAAGAAGCTCAAGGCACCTCTATCTAAGATAAAGCCTATGAAAGCAGTTTTTGATAAGAATTATGTCAAAAAACTGAACGGTACACACGTCAAAAAGGCCAAAACTAAAATGGACCTTGCTAAGGAGCTGATGAAAGACATCAAAAAATTCAAGAAAGATAATAAGTGTGACAGATTAGTGATGGTATGGTGTGGCTCTACTGAGATCTATATCGAAGAATCAGCAGTGCATAAGACGATAGAATCATTCGAGAAAGGTCTAAAAGCGAACTCTAAGTTAATAGCTCCGAGTATGATATATGCATATGCTGCTATTAAGATGGGTATCCCATTCGCCAATGGTGCTCCTAACTTGTCATGTGATATACCAGCACTTATAGAGCTATCTAAGCAGACTCAGACACCTATAGCAGGTAAAGACTTCAAGACAGGACAGACACTTATGAAAACGATTCTTGCTCCAGGATTTAAGGCAAGAGCATTAGGTATAAGCGGATGGTTCTCTACTAACATCTTAGGTAACAGAGACGGAGAAGTACTAGATGATCCGGATAACTTTAAGACTAAGGAAGTCTCTAAGTTAGGTGTATTAGAAGAGATTCTTGAGCCAGAATTATACCCAGAATTATACAAAGATTTCTACCATAAAGTAAGAATCAACTATTACCCACCGAGAGGTGATAACAAAGAAGGATGGGATAACATCGATATAAAAGGATGGCTGGACTACCCTATGCAGATCAAGGTGGATTTCTTATGTAGAGATTCTATACTTGCAGCACCTATTGTATTAGACCTAGCTATATTCTTAGACTTAGCTAAGCGATCAGGTATGTCAGGTATACAAGAGTGGTTATCATTCTACCTGAAGTCACCACAAGCACCTAAAGGGGTCAAACCTATTCACGATATATTCAAGCAGTTACACAAATTAGAAAATACTCTAAGATATGTAGCTGGTGAGGACTTAATCAACTTATTAGGTCAAGACTACGAGTAATGATATGGCTACATAAAGCCATAGCGACTGTTCTCGGATTAGGTTATGCACCTAAAGGTCCAGGAACGTTCGGTACATTAGGTGGAGTAATATTCTTAGGAATATTACTCCATTTTAATATACCACTCAGCCAGCCTGTCCTACTGGGGCTTATCATCATCACATTTGTACTAGGCATTATAAGTACCGATAAGCTGATCCCACAATGGGGAGAAGATCCACAGCGGGTCGTCATGGACGAGCTCAACGGATACCTGATCACTATGATCATGGTACCACTATCATGGACGACTATACTCTTAGGATTTGTGCTATTCAGATTCTTTGATATACTGAAGCCCCTCGGGATAAGAGCGATAGATACTAAAGTCAAAGGAGGACTCGGTGTCATGCTAGATGATGTACTGGCCGGTATCTATGCATTAATATGTATGCATGCCTACCTGTATATTACATAATACCCATGCCCACACCTAAAGTCCCTCTCATAAGCTCATTCTTAAGATCACAAGTCGCTGCTATCGCTGCAACGGCTGGAGACTTCAGCAGTCTATATTGTCTTACAGAAGGACAGGTAATACAACAATTACTAGGTACAAGTACTGCACGATCACTACTCATAGCAACGGCAATAGCCAGTATAATCGGTGCTTGTATCAGCTTTACACTAGGCCGTACTTGGGCTTTTAAGAGTCAGGATAAAGGCATCTGGCTACAAGCCTGTAAGTATGCTGCTGCCAGCTTCCTCATAGCTTGTATCAACGTAGGCGGTATGCATCTCCTCTCTAATGTCATGGACAACTCATATATGTACTCTAAAGTTATCATCGCAGCTATCACGGGGGTATTTGTGAGTTTCCCATTGTTTAGATACTGGGTATTTCGGTAAGTTATTGTGATTTTATTATCTTAGGATGCTATACTTATAATGGATATGGTACGTAGAGACATGAGATAGGCTGATATAAGATCATATCAAGGCTACTACAGGAGCTCATAAATCAATGGATAAAAGAAAATATAAACGTATACAAACATATAACTATGCTTTTATTGCCTAATAACATGAAATTGCAAATATCTGACTATCAATTAGTTAGGTTTTCTGTGTTCTGTATATAAGTTAGTTATCGGTAATCAAGAGTCAATGAAAAAAATAGATACTATTAAATGGCTAAGTGAATATTTTGGCTACCAAGACCTAAAAATTCATAGAACTAATAATTCCTTAGAATTTGTCTGGTATTGGTCAATATTTGA
>CALLAG010000076.1 GCA_938002705.1 uncultured Saprospiraceae bacterium
AGCCTTTATGCTCTCTACAATAAGTAAAACTCTCAAGCAATATATCTACATATATTTTTCGAGTAAATATATCGACCCATTCTACGACAGTAAATGTCAGAAAATATAGTGCAGCTTGATTATCGATCTGATATCCTGTAGACATGTGCAAAAATAAACAAGCTTTAGAACATTCAAGACGGAATCTTGAATATAAACACGACATGACTGAATGGTCACGCTATTGCGTGATCAAAGCAAGTAGATCTTGCTTTGAAATGAAGGAACCTGATCATCAGATCAGGATAGGTGGATGTATTAAACATTCAAGACGGAACGCTGCAAACAACGCCGAACATTAAACAAAGATCGTTTGGCGTAGGCTGAAGAAGAGCCTGAGCATAGCAGCCTACGTCATGTACAGATATGAAAATTCTGTTTTCATTTTACATTATACGAACTGAAGAACATTCAAGACAGAATCTTAAATATAATCACGACATGACTGAATGGTCACGCTATTGCGTGATCAAAGCAAGTAGATCTTGCTTTGAAATGAAGGAGCCTGATCATCAGATCAGGATGGATGGCTGTATTAAACATTCAAGACGGAATCTTGAACATAATCACGACGTAGTTCGCTCTCCCTCTTTAGCAATGCTGCAAACAACGCCGAACAATAGCTACACCGAACGAGGGGAACATTAGCCTACGCCGAACTGGATGCGATAAAGTAAAGTATCATGACCTAGTTCGCTTTCCCGCTTTTGCTATCGTGCAAACAACGCCGAACTTTATGAGACAACTAACAGAATACACATTACATTTAAGTGTTTACCCAAAACAGCAGCCACTTTAATAGATAAATTTCCCTATCTTGCTGATGAATGAAACCAATAGTATTATGAAAATCTCTACAAGATCTTTCTTGAAGAAAAGTATGTGTATACTTTTCTCTTTCGTATGCCTTCAGGCAAGTTTATTTTCTCAAGATGTTATTCTCACGACCCAAGCTGAAGTGGATGCATTTGATCCAGCGACAACGGTAATAGATGGAGATTTGATAATTGGGGAAAGTAATTTCGACAACATCTTACCTGCATCTGATATATCTGATATTTCTAGTCTATCTAATCTTACTTCAGTATCAGGTTCTCTTAGAATATTATTTAATGAGAACTTACAGAACATTAATGCATTATCTAATATCACGAACATCGGAATCAATCTAGAGGTAGGAGAAAATATTAATCTTCAAAGCATTAATGGATTTGCCAATATCACTTCTGTGGGCGGAGATCTCATATTCTATAGAAATAACGAATTGACTAACCTGGATGGTTTCTCCAAACTCACTTCTTTAGGTGGTAAAATAGATTTTTTCTTTCATGAAAAATTAGAAAACATTGACGGCTTATCACAACTCCAATCTATAGGAGATTTAATCTACTTTGGTAATAATGATGCACTAAATAACATCAATGGAATATCAAATTTGACTTACGCAAAAGGCATATATATTGCTGACAACCCATCTCTACAAAACCTTGATGGTCTTAATAACCTCAAGATTGTCGGTCTAATTAACGTTGAACAGAATGACACATTTTGGGTCGGCTGGATTATCATTAATAATAATTCATCATTAGAACATATTGATGGATTATCAAATTTAGAATCACTCTTCGGTTCTATAAGTCTTATGGATAATGAAAACTTGGAAAATATTGATGGCCTATCTTCCCTTAAATCCGCCGGAAGTATAACTATTGAAAATTGTAATGAGTTAACACATTTAGATGGGTTATCAAACGTATTAAGTATCCACAATAATCTTAGAATAGTGAGTAACTCTAAGCTTAGTGATTGCTGTGGGATATCTCAATTATTATCAGATTCTAATGCCGTAGGCGATTCTATTACAGTATTAAACAATCCTTTTTCCTGTGGATCGATTCAAGAAATTATAGATCAAAATTGTCCAATGCTATCATCGATTAACGATGATATTCCTACCAATAGTTACTTCAAAATACAAGCTTTCCCTAATCCTGCAAATGACATGCTATATTTTAATCACGAAGGAAGTCACCCTTTGGATTACAAAATATATAACACATCAGGTAAGCTACTCCTATCTGCTAACTATGGAAAAACTGTAGATGTATCAGGACTGAATAACGGCACATACCTCCTTCAGATTACTGATACCCAGACAAAAGAATCAACAGTCAAAAAAATCATAGTAGCGAGATAGGCTCAATTATTTATAGACGATAGTTTTCCATAATTATTCATATGTCGTAGATTACAGTCATACATAGATTATAGTATGCACTACTACAACAAAGCCGTAAGTCTCTTCCAGAAGCATTATGCAAGTAAGCTAACTGATATCAGCATCCGCTATCAAGATGACGATGATGACAACCATAGAGTCATCTCTATATCATCACCAGATATCAAGCCTGGTAACGAGCCTCGAATATACGTGCATAATGTACCGACCTCCCAAGTCATCGTACTTGCACATGGTCTGTCTGACTCCCCCTACTATATGACAGCAATAGCAGAAGCATTCTATGCCGCTGGAGCTAATGTTGTACTGCCACTGATGCCAGCTCATGGGCTCAAAAATCCCGATCAAGCCATGGAAGACTTCAAGCTTGAATCTAAGTGGCGAGAAGAAATCGATATAGCTGTAGAGATAGCAAGTCTGATGGGTGCAGTCATCTCCTTAGGAGGATTTAGTAGTGGAGGGGCTTTATGTTATAACAAGATCCTCAGAGACTCTGATATGATAACTGGTGGGCTATTTTTATTCGCCGCAGCTATAGATGTCAAGCTCATAAGCGAGTTAGGACAGCTAAGATTTGTATCCGCTATCGCTAAGCGTACTGATGGAAAAATAAAAGGCTATGGCATGGACCCTTACAAGTATCCTAAGCTTCCCCTCTTCGCAGCATTAGAGTTAGGTCAGATAATAAATCAAAACGAAAAACTCTCAGAGGGTCGCCGCATAACACAAGCTGTTTTTGTCGCTCACGCTATCGATGATGTCACTGCCAAGCTTAATGCAGTACAGAAACTTATAAAAAATCATGCTGACAAAGGACTTCTCTACATCTTATCTAATGGTATGGCTCACGCAGAACTACCTCTACAGAAAGATATTATTCTCGATGAAAACTATAAAGAAGGTAAACCTGCTTATGCCAATCCGGATTTTGATATGATGATAGAGAGCTGTATTGGGTTTTATAAGAAGAATACTGTAGGTATAACAACCTAACTTCGATCATACTAAATACTTAATCTATACATAAATACACAAAAAAAGCCCTTGCCGTGTGGCAAAGACTTTTGATACTCTTGTGAACCCATCAGGATTAACAATGGTTGATCCTTTCTAATCCAAGGTCAATATCAAAAGTCTATGGCTTTCAGCCATGACCATTTTTTGTGCAGATGCATTCAAATAAATTTGACTGATAGGCACAAAAAAAGTCCTTGCCGTGTGGCAAAGACTTTTGATACTCTTGTGAACCCATCAGGATTCCTATCTAACTATACGTCTACGTACAAGCACGAACATAAATAACTGTATTTCAGCAAGTTAAGAAACTAAATGACTTTTACTAAAGTTCGGTATTGTGTGTAATTGATCATCAAAACGTAGACAAATAGTAGACAAATGGCAACAACAAAAATTTACCTTAGAAAAAGTGCACTCAATAAAAATGGGTTAGCACCATTACGAATCAGACTTAAGCATGAAGACAAAACCAAAGAAATTACTTTACCAGGAGCAAGAGTAGCACCAGAAAAATGGGATGAAACCAAGGAGAGAGTTATCGGTAACAAGATGTTAAGTCATAGGATACAAGCTAAGAAACTTGAATATCAAGCTGCTATCAATCAAGCAGAAGCCTTAGGGATTAA
>CALLAG010000077.1 GCA_938002705.1 uncultured Saprospiraceae bacterium
AGCAGCTTTTTTGTAAATGCAGATTGGCTGAGAATTCGGATGCTTAGTTAAATTCCATAATTTGATAAAAGCTATTACAGGTTTCAGCAAAGAAAATAAGCTCAATATCATAAAGCCGTTTAGCCTATATGAGGCTATAAAATTTTTTAATAAGTAGAGATACTTACTACTGGTTAACTAGTGAGACTGCAGCATTTCAGGGTACCTCTATCTACTACATTCTTGGCTGAACAGAAAATTGAAATTTTCTTAAGCGAATATAATGAACCTATACTGAGTTGTTCATCAGTCATTTAGCGAAGGATATAATCCCTCTTCTCGCCTTGTCTATGTCCATTCTATTATACTTTCGACTCAAGAGACAGTAAATAGAAGTACCCTTCATATATTATAAAATTTGCTATTCCGTACTACGTCCTCGCATAAGTACTCACAACTCTATCCATAAGGTATTTTCTGTATTGTAATGCATGCTTACGCATAGACTCTAGCTGCTGTGCTGTGAATTTATTGACATCTGGTCCGTAAGACATGTGGTTATGAGATTCGTCTGCATTAGTTCTTATTCCGAAAGCCATTTTTTTAGAACCTGACAATTCCCATGGATGATTTAATCCTAAGAAATGTCCCATCTCATGGACAAGGGTAGATTTATTATCCAGCCCCTCATAAGCCATAAATATTCTATCAAAATTGGGACTATTAAGTTGATACGTTTCCTGTTGTGCTTTCAGTCTGGGCGTAAATCCCATTAGAGCTTGATTAGTACCATGTATCGCATATGTGTCAAACAGGAAAACATTAATAGCACCTTCGACTTCTATAGGCTTAATGAGTGCATCAATAGTGGATGCTTCTTCAAAATTCATATATTCTTTATGCAAGTCTGGAAGATAAGCTTGTCCATGATCCATAAAGAATTGATTGAATTCGAATTCAATCACCCCTTCAAATTCTTCGTTGAGGAAGTCTATATTTTCATTGACAAGAACAGTTATCTCTGGGTCGACTTCTATCATTCCCATCATATACACATTGATTCTCATCACTGGAGTCTCCATTATAGGATTCTCAGTATAGTCAGACTGCACCATATTTGGTACCGAAATATTTAGGCATAACAACGCCGTCAACATCATGCTCATCCAGCTCATAGTTATAATTTTTTTAAGTAACTCATCATAGACAGGCTTTATTGCCTGCTGATTCTAATAAAGGGAGATATTAGAGGAATTACTTTTAGAAAGGTTGACATAATCCAAATTTAATTTGGATATACGCTATGAAGTCAAATATAATGCCACTGGACTTTAGATGTCTGATTTTAACAATTTATAGTTTTGAAAAGTACTTTTTGGCAAGCTGCATGACTTTTGGCGCTAATAATATTGTGGCAATCATGGTCGGAATTGCCATTAATGCAAAGAAGCCATCTATCAGATTAATGATTACGTCCAGAGAACTTATAGCTCCTACGAGTATACTGGACAGGTATATGTAATTATAGTAATGCTTATTATGAGCTCCGAATAAGAAAGACATACACTTAGTGCCATAGTAACCATAACTGAGTAAGGAAGATATGCTGAATATAGATATGCAAAGCATCAGTATATATGTGCCGTATCCCGGCATAGCGTTAGAGAATGCACTAGCAGTAAGGCTCACACCATTACTGTCAGAAGTCTGCCACACGCCTGTGACAAGTATCGCTAATGCCGTCAGCGTACATACAATAAGCGTATCTATGAATGGTCCGAGCATAGCTACAAGCCCTTCTCTTACTGGTTCTGATGTCTTAGCTGCGCCATGGGCCATAGGTGCAGTCCCGATGCCTGCTTCATTAGAGAAAGCGCCTCTTCTGATACCTAATATAATCAGAGCACCTAATACGCCACCAAACATGGGCTTATCTGCTCCCGGATCTAACTTATAGAACTCAGCAGCAAATGCATCTGTGAATATCAAACCTAAGTACTTGGGCACTTCTTCGGCATTAATAATAAGTATGCTTATCACTGCTACAAAGTAGATTATAACCATAGCAGGTACAAGACGACCTGCGATCTTACTTATGCGCTGGATGCCACCTAATATAACTATGCCTGCAATTACAAGAAGAATAATACCAATAATAAGATTAGACCCAAAGCTGGCTTCTATACCATTAGGTACTAATAGGATGTCTCTTACAGCTTGAGTAAGTTGGTTGACATTGAATATAGGAAGTGCTCCGACGAGACCTGCTATACTAAAAAAAATAGCGAGCGGTTTCCACTTGGATCCTAATCCTTCCATAATGATATACATGGGACCTCCCTGAACCTCTCCAGCAGAATCCTTACCTCTGTACATGATGGCAAGTGTACAAGTGAAGAACTTAGTACACATACCTATTATCCCACTTATCCACATCCAGAATACAGCACCTGGACCACCTATAGAAATCGCCACCGCTACGCCTGCAATATTACCCATACCTACAGTAGCAGATAAGGCGGTCATTAATGCCTCGAAGTGATTAATCTGTCCAGGGTCATTAGGATTATCATACTTGCCACGCAGAACACTCACAGCATGACCAAAATACCTGAATGGTACAAACTTAGAAAGAACAATAAAGTAAAGACCACCTCCTATAAGGAGAAATAATAAAGGAAGACCCCATACAAATGATGCGAATTCTGATACTATATTATTGATTGTGCCCATAGCTTATTGACTTAGATCTATAAAGATGTTAAATTTAATTGTATATGTGACTTTTAGCACACTAAAGACTCTAAAAGAATGCGTTATATATCAGTAATAAAAATAATATGTATACAGATCTTTTTTCATTATATCATCAAAATACTAAAACGACAGGCTTCTGGATAAGAAAAAAGAACTGGGATAATCATGTAGCTCAAGTATTGAAAGTTAATGATCGTTCTGACGGTCACGCCGTTACTGATCCTAATGACGATAATGTCATCGTTATGATAATGGATAAAAGAGATAACGAAATCCAAGATATCGTTGAGATATCTGAACCTCATTCACCAAAATTCGAAACCTTAAATGAACAATATAGTCCTAACTATATGCTGCCACAATCATTCATAGATTATATCACTGGGGCTAATTAATTCTTATAATTTTTATCTCAACATACCGTACGTACATTAAGTAAGAACATTCAATACTGTATAATAAAGCTTTAGAATCTCTGTTATATACTTAATTCTTACTCACATAATTTTCAATAAAGCAACATCGTCTGAAGAGATTTTACATTTATTAATTTTTTATAAACAAACAAATAAATGAAAAACTTAACAGCCATTGCCGTATGTATCATTCTATGTACATCACTATTCTCTCAAGATTCATCCACTACTTCTGACCGATTATTAGGCGGAACAGATATTACACAAAAGAAAGTTGAATACGGTATACTTATAGGCGCAAGTTATTATGATCTTGTTGAAAGCAATACGAATAGCTCTCAATCATTAGATAAGGCATATGGTATGAATGTAGGAATCTTGTCTACTATTAATTTCTCACCTAAGCTATCCTTAGTTCCTCAAGCGATTATTCACTTCAGAGATAACAATATTATTTATACAGATATAGACGGTAATCCCTTGGATGAACTTGGAGTTAATAATGTAACTATTGAATTGCCTTTACATCTGTCATATCAACCTTTTGATGCGATGAAAAATAGTCCTGGCATAGTTGCTGGACCGAGATACAGATATAATTTTACTAATGGAGCAATATTCAATTACAGAACTCATCAAGCTACTTTTGATCTTGGATTATCTATGGATTTTGTTTTTGAAAAATTTAAAATCAAACCAGTATTTATGTATTCTCGAGGTATAAGTAATTTACTTCCATCTAATATTACCATTAATTCTGATGGTAAGTTTAAGATGCATTCCTATAATTTTTCTCTATTGTTTTTTGGATAATAAGCACTTGAAATGTACATCTGTAAGAAGAGGATGAGGCACCGAGCTCCATTAGTTATGACATACAATTGTCATAACATTATTATATTTACACTATAGGTGTCTTAAGGTATGAACTTTGGGTTAGAGTTTTTGGTGTTTAATATTTGATAGAATAATGTTTAAGTCAGTTTTCCATTTAGTAATAGTGAGTCTACTCTCCTGTGCACACGTCACAGCGCAAGATGTATCCAAATACAGATTCGAAACAATTAATAGTTATAAAGGCCTGTCTAACAATGGAGTCTGGGATGTTGAAGTTGATAAGTTTGGATTCTTATGGGTTGCTACTGTCGATGGACTTTGTCGATTAGAGACACCGGATAGAACAAAGGTATATAGTGAAGAAGATAACCTGTATCTCAAGTCTAGCAACATAAGAACATTGTTTTCTGATTCCAAGAATAACTTATGGATAGGTACTAAGCATGACGGGTTGACAGTATACAACCAGAATGATGATACGTGGCAATATTTAGGTCATGATCCTTCTAATCCTAATAGCCTGGTCAATGATGAGGTGCTCAATATTATGGAGGATAGCAATGGAAAGATATGGATAGGTACAGAAAATGGCTTCAGCATATACGATACGGATACTGAGGAGTTCATTAACTATACACAACAACGTGATAAGGAAAATGCACTGAAGGGAAAGGCCATATTAAAAATATTAGAAGATAATGAAGGGAGGATCTGGATAGGTACATGGGGTTCTGGTATGTACCTGGTCATGTATGAGGACGAAAATAGAGACCTTAAAAAATTAAGCTTCAAAAATCTTTTGCCAGTAGAGGGTATCGCTGACGATAATAATATCTGGACCTTATTCCAAGATAACCGAAATAGATATTGGATAGGGACATTTGGCTCTGGTTTATATCATATGAAATTGCCTGAGAATATATCTGATATCGCTTCTGAACAGGATTGGTCACCGATTTTTCAGAGTATAAGATCAATGGATAATAATGCTCTAATTGATGTCAACGTAACTGATATTGTAACGGATGATGATCATAATATGTGGGTGTCTACGACTAATGGACTGAATAATATAAGTGCCACTGATATAGACATATTGCTTAGTGATGATTCCAAAGTGATAAGACGTAAGGGCATGTTTAATTATATTAGATATTCTCCTAGTGATCCTTATAGTATACCTAATACGACAATCTATAAATTAGCCATAGATAATCAGGGCTTATTATGGTTAGGGACCACAAGTGGAGTAGGAAAATTCAACCTCAAACGTAGCCAATTTATTACTTACAATCTTGATAGGGACTACGCATCTAAGCTTTATGGTCAGAACCTTCATGTAACTGACGATAGAAAAGCTTGGATCTCTGATGCCAAGTACGGATTAGTCAGATATGACTTTAATACTAAAGAGAAAACGAAGTACCAAGATATAATAGGAGATGATGTAGACTTCGGAATAGTATATTCCATCTACGAAAAAGATCAACAGCTTTATGTTCTTACCGAGGAGAATATCTTAATTATTAATCTCGATAATTACAATTACGAAACTTACAGCTTAACTCAAGAGCAAGCAGAATATATTAATCATGTCACTATACAGGCTACAATAGTCGACTCTCGAGGCATATACTACATAGGTACTGATAATGGTCTTCTGGTTAATGATCTTAGCAAGAGTGGATTCTCTATATATAAAAACATAAGCGGTGATGAAACCAGTGTAGTAGATAATTCTGTAACGCAGATTTTAGAAGATTATAATAACGATTTATGGTTTTCTACCTATAATGGATTGTCTCATATAGAGACAAATGGCTTTCTTGATTATTCTAATTTGGTATTTAAAAATTATAAGTACAATTCATTGGAGCCGGATGGTCTATGTAATAATCAGATTACTTGTATTACCGAAGTAGATAAGGTGATCTATCTTGGATTGACCTCAGGTATATGTAGTTACAATATCGAGACAGAAAAATTCAAATTTATATCAGGTAAGGGTGAGAATTATTATGTAGCAAGCTTAGCTTATGATGGTAATAATACCATATGGGGAACGGCTATGGACGGTATATTTTCTTTAGATATTGCGACAGGAAATCTAATTATGAATAGCGAGGACGTTGATATTTCTTATAATAAGTATATTCCACTATCAACAAAGGCAGATAGCAATGCACATGTATACTTCGCTACAATAAATGGAATAATAGAATTAGATCCGAAAAAAATAAGATATAACGATGTAAGACCAGAGGTATATGTCACAGATATAAAAGTGATAAGCTCCAGTGGTGAAAAAGTGAAGTCTGGACTTAACCTCGATAAGCTAGAGTTAAATAAACAGGATTACTTAATCTCCTTTAATTTTGCAGCTACAAATTATATTCAAAACCATAAAAATAAGTACGCCTATAGACTTTCAGGTTTTGAAGAAAAATGGAATTATCCAGAAAATAATATGACTTCTGCTACGTATACAAATCTCGATGCTGGCGAGTATACCTTTGAGGTCAAAGCCTCTAATAACGAGGGGCTATGGAATGAAGAAGGTTGTAAATTACCTATAGTAAGAGAACCTGCGCTTACAGAGACTATACTGTTTAAGTTACTCTCTATATTACTCGCCATACTTCTTATTCTACTAGGAGTCAAAGGCTATACAAGAGCAGTCAGACTCAGAGCACAAGAGATGGAGAAGCTGGTCAGTGAAAGAACGCAAGAACTGGCAGAGAAAAATAATCAAGTAGAAGAACTATTGTCTAAGATCCAATTTAGAAATTCAGAATTAGAAGAGATAGTAGCACAACGTACTGAGAATCTATTAGAAGCTAATAATGATCTTAAGAGATCTAATAGTGATCTAGAACAATTCGCTTATATCGCATCTCATGATCTGCAAGAACCACTTCGTACTATTGGGACATTCACAAGTCTTCTAGGTAGAAAGCTGAAGGGAAATCTGGATGATGCGTCACAAGAGTATTTTACATTTATAGTAGATGGAGTCCAGAGAATGTCTAATTTGATTAAAAGTATCCTGACATATTCAAGTGTAGGAAAAGAACTCAATATCGATAAAGTAGATCTCAATAATATATTATCGTCTAAGATCAAAGATTTATCTAAAAGGATTAATGAAGTTAATGCTCATGTGACAGTCAGTGATTTGCCTGTTGTCAATTGTGACGGAACCCAGATAGGCATGGTTTTCTATAATCTTATCAATAATGGAATAAAATTCAATAAAAAAGATACACCTACAATTAGTGTCAATTACATCCCTGACCAATCAGACTTTTATACATTTTCTGTAAGGGATAACGGGATAGGTATCCAGAAAGAATATCAGGATAAAATATTCGAATTATTTAATCGGCTACACCTTAAGTCAGAATATGAAGGCACTGGTATAGGTCTCACTCTTTGTGAGAGAATCATTACTAAACATGAGGGAAAGATATGGCTGGAATCGGAAGAAGGTACTGGTACGACGTTCTATTTTTCGATATCTAAGAATATCACTCGTGATAAGTAGCATTAGTTGTATATTCTTAAGCTCATATTACAATTAAGTTAGGTCCCATTAATTAGTATTAATTTCACAGTTTAGAATTCTTCAGGAATGTAATTCAATATTGAATATAGCTGTAAATACAAGATTACTATTAGCTCATAGAATGGAAGGCGTTGCCAGATATATCTATGAGACGACCGAGTCTATGGTCTTATCACATCCAGAGGTCCAGTTCCATTTTTTATTTGATAGGCCTTACGATAAGAAATTTATTTTTGCAGATAATGTCACGCCACATGTTATAGGTCCACCATCCAGACATCCGTTACTGTGGTATCTATGGTTTGAGCGATCACTACCTGCTTTTTTTGAGAAGCATGACATAGATGTATTCTACTCAGGAGATATGTATATGAGTCTGAGGGCTGATGTTCCTACACTGATGGTAAGTCACGATCTGAATTATCTTCACTATCCAGAGGGACTGAGGTGGAGTCATCTTAAGTTCTATCAGAAATATATGCCGCTATATCATGATGCTGCGGACCATCTCATTACAGTCTCTGAAGCAACTAAGATAGATGTGATAGATCAGTATGGTATCGATCCTGATAAGATATCCGTTGCATATAACGCTGTACCCGGAGGGTTCTCCGTATTAGATAATGATACAGTTGTAGAAGTCAGAAATCAGCATACACAAGCGTCTCCTTATTTTGTGTACGTAGGATCACTCCATCCTCGTAAGAATGTCGAGAGATTGCTTACGGCGTATGACCTATATCGATCCCGTAGCGGTGACAATGAAGTTATAAAACTTGTAATCTTTGGCCGCAAGGCGTGGAAGGCAGATACTATCTTTAAGACTTATGATAACCTGCGATATAGAGAGGATGTCATTTTCTTATCTAATGATGACGTGTCTGTACACAAGATCATGGGAGCTGCTTCAGCGCTGTGTTATATTTCATTATTTGAGGGATTCGGTATTCCTATATTAGAAGCTTACTCGAGTGGGATTCCTGTCATCACATCTAATGTGTCATCTATGCCTGAGGTAGCAGGTGATGGGGCCATCCTTGTAGATCCTCATAACATAACTGAGATAGCTCAAGCTATGCATTCAGTTGTAACAGATGACTTATTGAGGCAAGAATTAGTTATAAATGGCCAGAATCAATTACCACAATTCTCTTGGAAAGAATCAGCGGATATAATCTTTGATAGACTTGTAAAGACTTCTAAAAAATCTTAGCTCGTTGCCTTATCTGTCATATCAGGTATAGCATACATATCTTTTTTCTTACTACCTCCATTACCACCTTTCATCATAAGCATACCTATAATACCTACTACCATCAGTACAGCAGATATCGTCTGTGACATAGACCAGTCTAACCCGAATAGATCATACCTCGGATTAACTCTGATCTGCTCTACGAAGAATCTGGATAATCCTGTAAAAAACACATAAAGGAAAAACAACCTACCAGGAGTAGTCCATTTTTTTCTCAATGACCAGAGGATGATAAACAATACAATCGATACTGCGATCTCATAGATCGGAGTAGGGTATACTGGCGGTGATAATTCTTGACAATAACGACCTACACAATCCGCTATTTTCTTTCCTTCTAGCGCTACATTACGAGGGTACTCATAAGCCCATGCCCAATCTGGTAAGAAGAACCAATCTGGTTTTGGATTAGTATTAGCGATGCCCCAATCTCCATCTCCAGAAAACTGGCATCCCATACGACCTACACCATAACCTAACATCAGCGCTGGTGCTGCGACATCCGCCATATGCTTGACAGGTATGCCAGATTTCTTAGCATATAATGCGACACAGATACCTGCTAGTATAAGTCCTCCATATATCGTCAGTCCACTTCCTGATAGTAACTGTCCTAATGGGTCAGCTATGAATGATTCCCAGTTTTCCATGATAGATAATAACCGTGAGCCTAATACTCCAGTCAAAGCTGCTATCATAATGATATTAGTCGTTTTGTCGCTGGCCTTAGATACTATGATTGCCCCTTTAGGTGCTTGTGGTCTATTCTTAATATCAAAATAGTAGTATATCCCTATAAGTGTTCCTAACAATATACCGGTCACAAAATTACCCTCACCAGAAAAAATGGCTGCAGCAGGATCTGCCTTAAAAGCTTCAAAGTTCTTGTAGATATAGGGGATTTTAAATCCAAAACCAAATGCCATCAGAGCATTCACTATGGCATCTGTCAGGGGGTTGTAGTTACTCTTTACCTCTATGGGTTGTAAGATGCCTTCTGATTCTTTTCTCAGGAGTTCTTTCTTGACCAGATAGTGGGCTGTAATGAAAGTCAATACTAAGAATAGCCCGAATGTTTTGAATATAGAACTCCAGTTATCTACATCTGTGCCGAGTAGATCATGAAAGAAATAGGATAAGTCTGGATACATTGATTTTGATATTAGAATGTAAAGGTAGCATTCCCTTTTTATAAATAGAGATACTTAATTTAGGAGATATGCGTTAGAAGTTTGATTTTAAGCATAGTCCCTTTGATTGATGAGCGACTTGTTATGTCTCATAGTTTAGCTACTCTACTACGCTGATTAATTTTACTTTCACTTTAGATAATTTATCCCCTCTCTTATAAGTGATATCTATGATGTCATTAGGCTTATATTTTTCTAAGGTTTCTACCAGCGATAGGTTAGACTTAATGACGTTATCATCTATTGATGTGATGATATCACCAGCAAGATATTGGCCGTTACGAGCTCTTGATATCCCTTGCAGGCCTGCTTTGTAAGCTGGGCTATTCTTTAGGACTTTACTGATCATAGCACCCTCAGCGTTGACATAATTTTCATTCATGAGCTCTATACCTATTACGGGCCTATTGACACGGCCATAGGCTATAAGGTCAGGTACTATAAGCTTTACAACATCTACTGGTATAGAGAAGCCTATTCCAGAATAAGCACCTGACGGAGAGAATATGGCAGTGTTGACACCGATTAATTTGCCTGAAGAATTAAGAAGTGGTCCACCAGAGTTGCCAGGGTTGATAGCTGCATCAGTTTGTATGACATCATATATTGTACGACCATTGGCAGCAGTTATTTCTCTACCTAATGCACTGATCACTCCTGTAGTAAGAGTCTGATCAAAACCAAATGGATTACCTATAGCATATGCTGACTGACCTACCTTAAGATTGGACGATTTACTGAGCGGTAATGTTTTTATCTTTCCTTCTGGAGCTGATATTTTTAATACGGCAAGATCTTTCTCAGGTGCTAAGCCGACAATCTCTGCTGAATATGACGTCTGATCTGATAGCATCACAGTAAATTTGTTACCACCATCAAGGACGTGGTAGTTAGTCACAATATGCCCTTCATCATCCCACATGAATCCAGTACCAGATCCCTTAGGGATCTCAGTAACATCCATAGAATAGTAGGACTGACGAGTAGTAGATGTAGTTATAAATACAACAGATGGAGCAGCATCTTCAAATAGCTCAATAACGGCTAATTCATCATCGTTAAGATTAGCATCTGCATCACTGATACGCTTAGTGAGTATAGGTCTATCTTCATTATCTGAAACTGGGTCTATTCTATCATCACTGCTGATGTGACCGACATCTGAGTTAGAGATATTCTGTATTTCAAGACTGGAGCTGTTGTTATTATTACTTTCAGATATATAGTAGCCGATATATAGGCTGACTGCTATTAAGCTAACTCCAGTAAGGATTGTAGATAATTTCATTTTGCTTCTGAGTTGATGAAGTGATTTTATAAAACCTAATTTAAAAAATATATATGCTGCAATCTGTCAAGTAGAAATTAACAGTATATTCATAATCGTTTTAGATACATTATTAATGCAGTTCTGTCCTACAAAATTATTTAGAATCCGCTTTTTAATACAAAATTTGAGACGATTCAGTAATTTTTTGAGACGAAATGACTTAGTTCTCGCTTATCAAAAATGGTTTTAGTCCATAACGATATATTCACTTATGGAGTTTTTGTCCGGAGTATTATATTTGATTACGCTTTTTTTAATAAGATCTCATCCATTATCCCTAATGATTACGGGCTTCAGGGACATTTTGATAGCAATAATAACACAGCAGCATATTTATCATATTATAAAAATAAATATATAACAAAGCTCATTTTTTGTCTTTGTTTAGGCCCACTTCTCATCTTATCTTTGAATTGTATTCAGAACAACAACACTGTTAGCTAATAATGATTAGCAAAAAAAATAAGATAAGGATTTCAGAAAAGACTGGGATTTTTATCAAAAGAGATTGAGTTTTATTTTTTTTTGAGTTGGTTTTCCAAAAAAAATTTAACAGTGTTCTTAGTTCACTAAGGATATGTTCATGGGATTATAATTTGCAGATGGTCGCTGGGGAGCGACCATTTTTTTTGCCCCAAACTCAAATATTTATATAGGTATACCTTCTATACCATTTACTTTTGAGATAAGATTAAATCCCTCATTTACAATTAGCTATAAATTATAATCTCACTTTATATCTATATTGTATCCACTCTTCCTGACTAACTACAGCATAGTACAATTCTATAATAAGTATTAATGGTTATACTAATTAGCCGACTTAATGTTCTTTATTCCTTAGATATAATCTTCGATTAATGTGTATAATATCAGGATTTGTAAAGATTTCTTAATGGTGTCAATGTATAGATAATCAATAGTGTCATGCATGAATCAAAACCTATTGTATAAATCAGGATTATCATTATTTTATTTCATTATATTACACATCTTATTATTTCTGTATCGAATTTATGCAAAGACGCGATTTTATTAAGGCTTCAGCAATAGTACCCGCTATATCCGCAACCTCTTGCGTGGCATCACCGTCAGATGGGCCTATCAATATAGGAGTCAACACTGATTATAAGCACTCTATATGCAGATGGTGCTATAGTAATACGAGATTAGAAGAATTATGTGACAAAGCATCAGATATAGGTATCTCCTCCATAGAATTACTGAATCATGACGAATGGGATACTGTCCTCAATAGAGGACTGTCATGTGCAGTGTCTAATGGTATTAATATCACGATTACTGATGGCTTCAATGATGTAAGATTACATGAGCAATTTTTAGAAGATTATAAGACCCTTATCCCACTTGCTGCAGAGAAGGGTATACCTAATATCATATGCTTCTCAGGAAGTAAGCGAGAACTGACATCTGAGCAGGGACTGGAAAATTGTGCTGTAGGATTAGATCCTATAGTGAAGATGGCTGAGAAGTATGGTGTCAATATAATTATGGAATTATTAAATAGTAAAGTGGATCACCCAGACTATCAATGTGACAACTCTGAGTGGGGTACAGCTTTAGTAGATAAATTAGGATCGCCACGGTTTAAGCTATTATATGATATATATCATATGCAGATTATGGAAGGTGATATCATCGCAACCATTAGAAAGAATAAAAATTATATAGCTCACTATCATACTGGAGGCGTACCAGGTCGCAATGAGATAGACGAAACCCAAGAATTAAATTATAAAACTATTGTGCAAGCTATTAGTGATACTGATTACAAAGGCTTTATTGCACAAGAATTTATCCCAACGTGGGAGGATCCATTTAAGGCTTTGTCCAAAGCCATAGATATATGTTCAGTATAAGCACCATTTACAATAAAATAAGAAACTATGAATTTTAATTCCAACGGAAAAGATGAAGTTACCTATGATGCTATAGTCGTAGGTACAGGGATTAGTGGCGGTTGGGCTGCTAAGGAACTTGCAGAGAAAGGCCTTAAGGTCCTCGTTATAGATAGAGGTAGAGATGTAAAGCACGGCGACTATCCTACAGCTAACTTAGATACGTGGGACGT
>CALLAG010000078.1 GCA_938002705.1 uncultured Saprospiraceae bacterium
AATAGATACTGAAGTAGATTACGAAGCAGGATGTGTATTTCTTGTGGATAAGCCATTAGGTTGGACATCATTTGATGTAGTCAATAAGATTCGGTTTGCTTTAAGGAGTTTGTATCAGCGTAAGAAATTTAAAGTAGGCCATAATGGGACCTTGGATCCATTGGCGACAGGCATGTTGATGATATTCGTAGGTAAGTACACTAAGATCATCCCTCATGAGGAGAATCATGATAAGCGCTATGATGGTCAGATCAAGTTGGGAGCAACGACAGAGAGTCTGGATCGAGAATTTGATGAGATAGAAGAGCAACCATATGAACATATAGACACGGATGCCATAAGTGCAGCTATGGATACTTTCTTAGGAGATGTAATGCAAGAGATTCCCATATTCGCAGCTAATAAGGTGAATGGTGTACCTATGTATAAGCTGGCGAGAAAGGGGAGAGCCTTTAAGCCGAGGTCTAAGATGGTTACATTTCATGATATAAAGCTGCTGGGCTATGAAGCACCATACGTAGATTTTGACCTTACATGCGGTAAGGGGACATATGTTAGAGCTTTTGCACGTGATTTGGGTCAGAAGCTGGGAACATCTGCTTACCTTTACAGCTTAAGAAGAACTCAGATATCCAATTTTTCACTGGACAATGCGTTAAGTGTAGAAGAAGTTTGTCAGAGTATAAATCAGAGACAGTGAGTATCAAAGTAGAAGGCTTAACTAAAGTATACAGTACACAGAAGGCGATAGATAATATCTCCTTTGAGGCAATGGAAGGTCAGATCACTGGTCTTGTAGGTCCTAATGGTGCAGGAAAGAGTACAACAATGAAGATCCTTACTGCCAGCCTTACAGCTGATGGCGGAGAAGCATATGTGGGTGGGCTGAATGTCTCAGATGATGAGATGAAAGTCAAGTCGATGGTAGGTTATCTACCTGAGAGCAATCCACTATATCCTACAATGTATGTCAAAGAATTCTTGACATTTATAGCTAAGATCCATAAACTTAAGAATGCATCTCAGCGTATAGACGAAGTCATAGAATCTGTAGGATTAACCAAAGAAAAGCACAAGAAAATATCCTCTCTCAGTAAAGGTTACCGTCAGAGAGTAGGTATCGCTCAAGCGATAATCCATGATCCTAAGGTCTTAATATTAGATGAACCGATATCTGGACTTGATCCTAATCAGATACAAGAGATCCGTCAGCTGATATTAAAACTCAAAAAGAATAAGACGATAATATTCTCTTCTCATATACTCCAAGAAGTAGAATCTATATGTGATAAAATAATCATACTCAATGATGGCCATATCGTAGCGGACGACGAGCTGTCACATCTACAAAAAGATTATTCTCAAGCCATAGTAATAGAGATAGAATTATTGAAATCAATGTCTAAGAATGTATTCCAAGATATAGACCCTACAATCAATTTTGTCAAATCCGAAGGCAATCACTATATCATAGAAGTAGGTTCTGGTGAGGATATCAGAGAAGCGATATTTGATAGGGTAGTAGCAGATAATAACAAGATATTATCGATGGCAATGCAAAAGAAAAATCTTGAAAATCTTTTTAAATCAGTGACTAAAGTATAGCCTATTTTGAGAAGTATATTTATAAAAGAATTGAATACATTTTTCTCGTCTCTGACGGGTTATATATCTATTGTCATATTCTTATTGCTGACTGGCCTGTTCTTGTGGGTCTTTAGTGATACGAGCATTATCAATTATAACTATGCAAGTCTGGGGCAGTTATTTACTATCGCTCCATTAGTATTTATGTTTCTTATTCCGGCTATTACGATGAGCTCTTTTTCGGATGAGAAACAGCGAGGAACACTGGAGTTATTAGTTACCAAACCACTGACAGATTGGGATATAGTAGCAGGGAAATATCTTGCGGCATTGGCGTTGGCTATCATAGCTCTGATCCCTACGCTTATATATTATTGGAGTATTGTACAGTTAGGTTCTCCTAAGGGCAACATTGATACTGGAGCAGTGATCGGCTCTTATATTGGGCTGATATTTCTCGCAGGAATATTTACATCTGCAGGTATATTCTTATCGAGTATTACATCTAATCAGATAGTGGCATTTATATTGACAGCATTCGTTTGTTTTATACTTTTCTGGGCATTTGATTTCTTAAGTCAGACACCTTTGTTTTTTGGTAAGATGGATAATTTTGTCAAAGGATTAGGTATAGAATTTCATTATGATAATATCAGTAAAGGCAGAATAGACACGAGAGATATTTTCTATTTTGTATCTATGATCGGTATGTTTCTGTGGTTGACTATTGTTTCACTTGATAAAAGAAAATGGTAGTATGAAATCTAAGAAACGATCTTCTAAAATTATATTACAGACCTTCATCATAGCAGGGATTATAATCTTTATTAATCTTCTCTCTTTTAATTTCTATACTTACTTAGATCTTACAGAAGATAGGCGGTTTACATTAGAGGAATCTACAGGAAAACTTCTGGACAATGTAGATGACGTTATGACTATAGATGTATTGCTACAAGGGGATATGACTTCTGGCCTCACGCAGCTTAGACAAAGGACACTCGAGATACTCAAGGAATTTAAATCTGTTAATCCACTCATAGAGTATAAGTCTATAGATCTCAATGATGGTACACCAGAAGATATCAATAGAATAAGAAAAAATCTAAGCAATGACGGCATCATACCTGTCAACTTAATGATCGTAGAAAACGATCAGAAAGTTGAGAAATTAATTTACCCATATGCCATCATCAAGAAGGGGACGATTAAGATACCTGTCAACTTATTAGAGCCACAGGCACGTGGAGAGTCAGAAGCAGAATCTATCAATAAATCCATGACACAACTCGAATATAAGTTGGTCAGTGGTATAGAGAAAGTATCTCGTAATCGGACACCTGTTGTAGCATTTACACAAGGTAACGGAGAGCTTGTAGAAAGTCAGACAGCGAAGTTAGCCACAGAGCTTAAGCGTACGATGGAAGTGGAATATTTTAATCTCGATAGTCTGTATAAAATCAATAGTGCTGTGGACATCGTCATCGTAGCAGGTCCTACAAGAAGTATATCAGTCAAGAACCAATTTAAGTTGGATCAGTACATCATGAATGGTGGTAAGATCATATGGCTTATAGATCAGTTCGCTGTTAATCTTGATAGTATTAATCGTAACAAAATCTATGTGCCTCGTAAGTTAGAGACGGGGTTAGAGTCTATGCTATTTAAGTATGGAATTAGAGTCAATAATGATTTGATACTTGACTTAGAAAATACACAGATACCACAAGTCATAGGCAGTCAGGGAGGAAAAGAACAGACGCAGTTATTTCCGTGGGTATATCATCCATTACTACAGGGAAATCAAGAATCCGCTGTTGTTAAGAATATAGATAGGGTCAGTTCTACATTTCCAAGTTCTATAGAGATACTTGATAATAATAAGTCAGGGATAGAGTATATGCCATTATTGACAAGTTCTAAGTATGCTCGTAGGCAGATCTATCCTATGCGACTGAGTTTTGAGGTATTAAGAGTGGAGCAGAAGACAGAGGCCTACAATAAGCCTTTCTTACCAGCAGCAGTGATGCTCAGTGGAGAATTCGAGTCCTTCTTTAAGAATAAGGTCACTGAGGAGATGAGTCAGACCTTAGATAAGATTGACGCCTCATTTAAGGAGAGGAGTCCACGGACCTCTCAGGTTGTCATTACGGACTCTGATATCATCAAGAACCTCTATGATCCTTCTAACAATAGAATAAGTCCTATAGGGTATAATAAGTGGAGTAACGTCGATTATAAAGGAAATCAACAGTTCATAGTTAATGTCATAGAGAATCTCATAGATGATTATGGACTAATGGCTTCCAGATCTAAGTCTATGAAGTTGCGTTTATTAGATCAAGTAGAAGTAACCGAGCATAAGTTAAAGTGGCAGATTATTAATGTGGTTTTGCCGGTGCTTTTGGTTGTGGTATTCGGAATTTTGTTTAGTCTATGGAGGCGCAAGCGTTATGCTAATTAGCTTTCTCTAAGTATTTCTTGAGGCTTACTAAGGCTTCTGGCCATCCATCAGCGACTGCTTGGTAGTACCAGTCCCATAATTCGCAACCTTCTTTAATGAATCCATTCTGTATTACCGTCAGCGTTGCATAGTTATCAGACTCTTCTACGTCGAAGTTAATGGTGAATGGACCGAGGATAGGTTTCTCAGAATTTATATAGAGCATATCTTCAAGATGAAGATGAGATCTATGGTTATAAAGCTTTATCCTTCCGGTACTTATGAATTTTATTCCATCAATGGATTTGAGCCAAGTAAGGCAATAGAGACCACCATCCTTTGGCTCTATGAAGCAAGAATCGACGCCCCACCAGGCTTTTAGATGTTCTAATTTGAGTAAAGCTTCAAGTATAACTTTAGCTTTGGCTTGGATTCTTATCTGTGAAGTGACTCTTTTTTTCATCTACTGTACACATTCTGGGATCTGCTTTCTTGTATCAGCGATACTTACCTCCCCCTCAAGATCATTCATCTCAGATCGTACATAGTTGATAATGTTATTGATTTCTATGTCAGATAGACCTTTTATAGCAACCATTTCCAGTATACTATTTTCAGATTTCTTACCATTAATGATATAGCAAGATATGAGGCTATAGTTATAGTCTGGACCAAGCTGGGAGAGAGCAGGGTAGAGGTCTCCGACCCCCGAGCCATCAGGCATATGGCACTGAGCACAGTTAGATTCGTACAAGACTTTGCCTTGCTTATAGGTGTTGTGATTACAAGCTAAAAATAGAAAAAATGATATGATAAGTATGCTACTGCGTCTCATACTCCTTAAGTAATCGGTCTATGTCTGATAATAATTCTGTGATATCATCGGGATCAGTTCCTTGGGCCGAAGCTCTCACGTTCCTATTCGTATCTACAAGGACGACGAGGCCTGAATGATCTATCCCACCGGGTGCATCTTCGTCCTCATAAGCACTGATAAAGTAATTAGCTGACATATCTATAAGCGAATCTTTGTCGCCAGTAAGAAAAATCCATTTATCAGTCGATACATTCAGTTTCTCTGCATATTTCTTGAGTTTCTCTGCCGTATCTCTCTTAGGATCTAAAGTATGGCTGACAAGCTTAAATTTTGGGTTGTCTTTATACTTATCATAGATACGTAGCATCTGCTTTTTTACGACGGGGCATATAGAAGGACATGTTGTGAAGAAAAAGTCTGTGACGTAGATATACTTATCCATGTCCTTGCTGGTCACGGCATTACTATCTTGATCAAAAAACTTGAACTCAGGAATCTGATAATGTATAGAATCACCGTTGACGACTGTTTTCTCACCATAATATGGCAATGGACCTACCTTTTCATCTTGCTTACAAGAAGTTATAATAGTGATGACACATACTATAATAATGGTATAGATATTACTTTTCATTGAGGTAATCTTTGGCGGTGTTTATAGCAGTATACATCTCATCACTTACACGTTGGATCCTGATTTTTTCACCATTGAGATATTTTAACTTGCTTTCTTTGGTTGAGTCTTTATAGGTCTTATATACTTGAAAATCCGACATCCAAGTCATCATGGCATCATCAGCATCTTCTAGCTGTTTCATAATATTTAATGATTGAGTCCCTTTGTTTTCTTGCTTTCTTATCTTTCTTCTCAACTTGCTGATATCTGATATTTTAGGCATGACTTCATCATGGATTTCAATGACTTTATCGTAGAGAATTTTTACTTCTTCGTCGTCATGCTTGGGACCACAATTAGTAAGTAATAGGAGCATTGCAAATAAGTAGAATAAATATTTCATATGTTTAAAACCATAATCATTTAAAGATGTTTCAAAATTAGCTTTAATTCATTAATCTTGAGTATATGAAACGATCTATTGTATGGTTCCGAAATGATCTAAGACTTCACGACAACGAAGCGCTTATTGATGCTATTAAGGATAATGATGAGCTTATACCTCTTTATATATTCGATGATAGAATTTTTGAGGGGACGACTTCGTACGGAATGGCTAAGACTGCAAAGCATAGATTAAGGTTCATACAAGAAAGTGTGCTTGACTTAAGAGAGGGCTTACGAGCAATAGGTTCCGATTTGTATATAAGGTACGGTATTCCAGAAGAGGTTATCCCAGAAATGGCTGCACAGTATAAGACAAGCTACGTCTATTGTAACAAAGAGAGAACACAAGCAGAGGTAACAGGACAGGACGCTTTAGACAGCGCCTTATGGGCTATAGGGCAGGAAATACGTTACTATAGAGGCAAAATGTTATATCATACAGCAGATCTACCTTTCCCTATTGCTCATTGCCCTGATCATTTTACCTCTTTTAGAAAAGAAGTGGAAAAATTCGTTGTTATCAGAAAGCCATTATCAGCACCCTCGCAGCCACTTACACCATTGAGTGAGGATATAGAACTTGGAGAAGTTAAGGTATCGGATGTAGGCCAAGATGAAAATATGCATAGTAGTGGATTCAGCATGAAAGGGGGAGAGCGTTCTGCTCTTGAGAGATTACAATATTATCTATGGGATACAGGACTTATCTCCAGTTATAAGAAAACACGTAACCAGCTATTAGGTGATGACTACAGTAGCAAGCTTTCTGCGTATTTAGCGCAAGGATGTATCTCTCCTAAGTTGATATATGAAGAAGTTAAGAAGTATGAGCAAAAAAATGGCTCTAATGACTCTACGTATTGGCTGATATTCGAATT
>CALLAG010000079.1 GCA_938002705.1 uncultured Saprospiraceae bacterium
TTTTAATGATTAATTGTTGATGGTTGATGATTGATTGTTAATGGTTAATGGTTAATGAGGTTATGGTTTTTTGTGAAAACAGGTGCTCTATAGCTTACGATTCTGAGTGAGAATTGGCGGCGAGGACGCCACTAAGAACTAACGTTCACGGGCTATACGCTTAACTACTTTTCTTAGAGAACATGGCCATCTTAGTCACCAAGAACAGCCGACGAGTCTTATATTAACAACGTATTCGGCGATGGAGAGCGAGTATCTGCTGGAAACTTATATACTAATTACTTTTTCAAATAATTCTTATTAAAGAATTCTCTGTAAGCGTTAGCTGATCTTTGCTTGATGACTTCTCTATAGTTTTTCTGAGTAGATACGAATATGTCAAAACTGGAACCTGAAGCAGTAACATACTCTTCTCTATTCTTATCTACACCCTTATAGTACACCATTGCTTTATTTTTATTCTCGAATGACCTGACTAGAATGATCTGAGATTTTTCTTCTACATTAAGGTAGATATTACTCAACTTAAGATTTTCAAATCTGTGGTACTTCTTATTATAGTTAGATATATCCAGCTTATACTTGTCAAAATCTTTCTGACCTAAATCATAAGTTATTACAAATACGTAGTGCAATTTCTCATCTTCTACTTCAAATGCATCGCTGGCTTCGTCGTATAATATCTCGTTAAATGCTTGCTGGTCACCCTTTAAAAATCGGAGGATTTCTTGTGCTCTTTTCTCCTCGGAAGACTTAGGGAATGCTCTTACTACTTGTTGCAGTTCTTTGATATACCTCTCTTTACCTTCAGTACTTCCGAGACTCATCGCATTTAATAGTGCAAATTTTCCAGCAAACTCTTTGGTGCCAGGAAATTTTTCTGTTCTGGCATTACTACGTGCTATAACTTAAGCATATTTTTGTTCTTCAAATAATTCGTACGTCTTATCATAATATGTCGCTATTGTCTCTTCGCTACTCATAAGTGACTTAGCGTAATTAGGATCAGTAGCTATCTTAGTAAACTTAGAGTCAGGAAACTCACTACGCATCATCTCTAAGACTTTTATAGCTTTGGCATTATCTGGTAGATCAGAGTATGAGAGATATAAGTAGAAAAGTGCCTCATCTCTCTTAGTATAATTAGGATACTCAGTATTAAGCCTCTCTAAGACTTCTATAGACTTAGCATAATCTCTTATACGATCTCTGAATAATGTACCTAATTCAAATAGGGCTTCGGATATCTTAGCATTAGCTGATTCTTTCTGCTTAGGACTATTAGGTATGCTCTTGAGCACATTACTTATATCTTGTTCTGTATAAACTTTCTCTTCTGGTCCTTCATCTACTGCATCTGTATCGAATGATGCACCTGATATATCAGACCTCTGTGATCGTCTCCAGTTATCTACTGGTGTCACATCACCCCATACTCGCTGGAAGTCGATCTTACCTTGATTAAGTGCAGAGGGGTTATAGGCAAAGAAGCTACTTCTCGCAGCTCCCATAGCAGCATTAGATCTGATGATATTAGAATTATTGTTTTTATCTTTTTGGGTAGCGGTGGCTGCCAGATCAGCATCTCTTTCCTTAAGTTGTTCTAAGGCCAGCTCTCTGAGCTCGTCATCAGACCTTGTACTTAATTCTAATAAGCTATCTTGAAGTGCTATGATATCAATGTTACGAGCTATAGCTGTCAGGTTAGAAGATAGATTTTCTACCTTTCTGAGTCTCTCATCTTGCTTACTCATCAGACTAAGTACTGCATCGAATTTTGTCTTAGCATCACTGTATAATCCTCTTTCAAATAATAGATTACCTAACTTATAATTAGCCTCAAGCTCTATATTCTTGTTACCAGAAGAAGCTTGTATTGCTGATTCGAAATCAGCTATGGCACCATCAATGTCACCACCTTCTAATTTGACCTGAGCTATCGCGAAAAGTACTTGGTCTTTATATTTTTCATTTTTCTTTTCAGACAATAACTTTTCTAATTTCGATAGTACTTGTTCTCTTGAGTTTCGACCCTGATTATATGCTAATTTTATCTCGTTTATCTTAGCGTTAAGCTCCATCTCATGCTCGGGGCTGAATTTCTTAGCTCTACCATATTCTTCATAGGCCATAGCGGGATTGCCTCCTTGCTCATATATTTGTGCTTTGATAAATGCATACCGAGCCTTCTTTTTTCTATTCTTTTCTTTATTGATAGCCGTCTCTAATTCTACTAGTGCAAGCGTGTAGTCTTTTCTTTGTAGGTATAAGTGGGCTTTAGCGGCAGGGAGTTCGTTAGCTATAGCATCAGTTAGTCCTGCAGTAGATTCCAGCTTATCTATTACATACTCTGCTGTACCATATCTCTGCTGCTCTATATACGTTCTGGCAAGCCAGTATAGTCCAAAAGTATAAGCTGTTTTATTTCTCCATATGGCTCCCTCCCCTTCTCTTTTATACTTTTTCTCTTCTTCCTTTTTTTTCTCTTCTTCTTCTTTCTTACGCTTAAGTTCATCTTCTATTTCTTTCTCTCTGGCATCTGCTGCTGCTTTACTTGCGGCATTTTCTTTATTATTCTTAGCGTCTATGGCTGCTTTTTCCGCAGCTGCTTCTGCAGCCTTTTCTTCATCAGATTTTACTTTATTCCTAGTTTTTGTAGATCTTGATTTTTTACCTCTTGACTTTTTTCTATCCTTTGCTTCTTTCTTTCGCTCCTTATTTATTTTTTCTTTTTCCTTCTGAGCTTCCTCCCTTTCTTTCTTTCTTTTTTTCTCCTCTTCTTTTCTCTCGTCGGCCTTTTCTTTTCTTGCTTGTTCGAGTTCTTTACGTCTATCCTTAGATGATTTCTTTTTATTATTAGCCTTATATACTCTACCGTAGGGATTCTTAGGGTCAAATTCTTCTTCGAAATATTGGAATGTCTCTACAGCTGCTGCATAATCTTGCTTGAGGTACTGAGCTTTGCCGATAAGGACATAACAGTCATCTAAGTAATTACTGACATCATGTATGGTCGCTACTTTGGTAAGTTTTTCTATGGCTTTGTCCATATCTGCATTAATGGACGTTACACCATCTACATTGACATAATCATAGACATCTAAGATCGTGTTATAGTTATCTTGATGCATAGATTGAAGGGTCACAATCCCCTCATCCATCAGCTCTTCTGCATTGAAATAACCGTTAAATTTTGCCGTTGTGTTATGGTATAGCTTTTTTAGCCCCTTGACTTCAGATTTTTTTCTCGTTGTAGAACAAGAGAATAGTATGCTGAGCAATACAAAAGCAATAAATATAAATGGTATCTTTCTCAAAACTAATTACTTGATTATGTGATAGTTACAAATAGAAGAGTCACATCTGGCAACTATTATCAGGCCAAATATGTACTTAGGGTACTTTCTCATTCTACATAACTGATTTGCTGCAAAATTATTTTAAAAAAGTGAGCAAAACTATAGAAAGATTGATTTCATTTGAAATAGTATTAAACTAACTTTGCATAGATAAATCACTACATGTCAGAGCCTTCCGATTATAAGCGTCCTTTCAAGGAGAAAATCACTGATAAATACAGACTTGTCATCATAGATGATGACACTTTAGGTGAGAAAAAATCTATGACATTCACCCTCCTGAGTCTATTCGGTATGATCCTGACAACTATATTTCTGCTCGCAGGGCTCACTGTTCTTATCATAATATTCACACCACTTAAGTACTCTATCCCGGGATATGGCGATATCGCTAACAATAAGGTATATATGGATCTCAATAAAAAAATTGAAATCTTAGAAAAGGATATCACTGACCAAAGAGTATATACCGAGGGCATCAAAAATATGCTGAATCCCTCCGCGTTAAAATCAGATGCTATCAATAGTAATGATAGTATGATTAGAAAATCTTCAGTTATATCGCAAAAAAAGCACGATCTATCTAACACATTGAGCTTAGAACATTATTACTTTTGTAGTCCTCTCAAAGGAGAGATAAGTGCAGCGTTTGACCTATCGACTAAGCATTATGGTATAGATATCGTCGCCAGTAAAGATTCTCCGGTCAAAAGCATATTAGACGGAGTCGTCATTAATGCAGATTGGTCTACTAATACAGGTAATACGATAAGCGTACAACATGATGATAATATGGTCTCAGTGTACAAGCATAACTCCGTACTACTGAAGAAAATAGGTGACAAAGTAAGCTCGTGTGAAGCTATCGCAATCATAGGCAATACTGGAAAGCTGACTTCAGGTCCACATGTGCACTTCGAATTATGGAAAAACGGTATCGCCGTCAATCCATCAGAATATATAAGTTTTAACTATTAAGAATAAGACATGCAAAATCTCAAAGAATTATTAGACGAAGACGGGAATCTTCTTAGTCCTGTACTTCCAGATCATATCAAAAACTACCTCATAGACATAGATGGTACTATCTGTGATGATATACCTAACGAAGAACCTCAGCGTATGCTTACAGCTGAGCCTTTTCCAGATGCACTTGAGATCCTTAATAAGTGGTATGATGAAGGGAATGTCATAACATTCTTCACATCACGTACTGAGGAACACAGAGATTATACTGAGACATGGCTAAATAAGCATGGATTCAAGTATCATGGCCTACTGATGGGCAAGCCACGTGGTGGCAATTATCATTGGATAGATAATCATCTCGTAAAAGCTACTCGCTTCAAAGGCAAGTTTACAGATCTTATCATGGCGAAGAAAGACATCGAAGTCTTCGAAGATTAGAGTTGTCGATCTAACAGATCCTTTACAGCAATAGCAGCGTCAGTATACTTAAAGGCATAATTCTCGTCTATCAATTTCTGAGGAATCACTCGTGTACTATTAGTGAGCATCTCAGTCATCTCTCCCATAGCAATCTTAAGAGCGAGGACGGGTACTGGTATTACTATACCTATACCACTTTTTCCTTTTTTGACAGCTTTTACTAATTCTTTATTAGTCAGAGGTTCTGGTGCTGATCCGTTATATACGCCATTATAATTATCATCATTAAGCGCTGCTATCATCATACCACAGATATCATCTATATGTACACACGAGTAATATGCCTGACCGTTACCGAAATAACCATATGCACCTAATGCGGTAGGCTTAAGAATTTCCTTTAAAGCTCCGCCTTGGGTACTGAGGACGATACCTATCCTTAGAATCATAGATCTATCAATCGCTGCTGTAACGAGCTTGTGAGCGTCCTCCCAAGTCACAGTAACTTCAGATAGGAAACCTTCTCCTGGACCATCATTTTCTGTTAATCTATTCTCACCACGATCACCATAGAATCCTACCGCAGATGCTCCGATATATACCTTAGGTCTATCAGACCTATCCTTTAGATAATGTGCTAAAGTCATAGCACTGTCGACTCTACTATCGAGGATTACTTTTTTTCTCTCACTTGTCCACCGCTTATCAGCTATACCTGCACCAGCCAGATTAATGATAGCATCAACCCCATCTAAGGACTTATCATCCATAGTTTTGGATTTAGGATCCCACTTATAATAATGTACGTTATCCTTAGATGATCGAGGACTTCTGGTGAGTATATTAATATGGTGATCAGAACCTAATAACTCCACTAATCGTGAACCTATTAATCCTGTACCTCCTGTAATTAGAATTTTCATAAGCTGGGTTTTGTTATAACGTATAACATAGATTTACTTAAAAAGTTAAATACACATCACATACAAAATCCTTTAGTCACTATAGCATAATTATCAGAAGAATAATTAATTAGGGCAGGTCACCAAAGTTGTCTTAAGGGATCCGTCAAGTTGTACTGTGATCATCCAGCATTTGTTTGATTGATCCTTTAGGATGACTCCAGAATATATTTTATTTAAGTATAAATTATCTGCTATTTCTGCCGCTTGAGATACAGTATTAAGTGAATCGCATAGGTCACCTATTCCATCTTGGTCAATATCTTCTTGAAATGGATTAAAATTCTGAGGACAATTATCAACTGAGTTTTCTAATCCGTCTCCATCGTCATCATCGTTATCAGTAATGCTGATTATTAAGTCGGCATTAGGACCTATAATTTCTTCATTTGTAGGAGATGACAAACCAGTAATTTTAAGATCTATTGTTTCTGTCGTCTCCACTATAATATCATCGATAAGTACAATATCAAAACACTGACTGCCTAATGGCCCTGCTACAAAAGTATATGTCTCAATCGTAGAAAGAGGTCCAAAATCAGCGCCATTGGTGGCAGTACTATTAGATTGTAGTGTTATTTCGACATCGACATCTTGAAATAACTCAGCATTGGATTCTAGACATATCTGAGCATTACTATCTGACTCAGAGAAGCTTGATGACACTTGAGAAAACTCTATAGTGTTCGAAATAAAAGTGACAGTTGCAGTAGCCATCTCTGCAGGACCATTACATGTTATAATTTCGAATTCGACATCCATAGTACCATTAAATGGACAAGACTCTAAAGTGGGGAAATACATTATGAACGTATCTAAATCGTAATTACAAGGAATTTCTAAAATACCTCCTCCTAAATTATTAATCCAATTATCAAGGGTTATTTGATTATTAGGATCTCCACAGTTAATTGTAATATCTGAAGGATAGGTATTAAAATACGGCATACTATTTTCAGTAATATAAATATGACTTGACACATTCTCAAAATTGCCACAAGTGTCCTCTACTCTCCATTCAATGAATGCATCCCAAAATCCACAACCAAAATCTGACCATGTTATATTATCAACTGTCCATGGCGTTATTATAGCACCACAAGTAGAAGAAGCTATTCCGTTGCCATTAATATCAATATAATCAATAACATCAGGATGTGTCTCTGGAGATGAAAGAATACACTGATCATCTATCATTAGGTCCTCAGGATATTGATCTATTGTAATTGCTTGAGAGAAAAGGCCCTGCACAATTAAGAATACTGGAAAGAAAACTAATATTTTTTTCATTACTGCTTGATTATCGGTTAAGTTAAGCAATTTCAGAAGAGAAAAAAAGCTCATAGTCTACTAGCACCAAAAAGAGTACCAACATTACTATGGCTTCACAAGTTGATTTTTAATATAAAAACCCCATGTAATGAGGAAATCTTATACAATTACTTACTAAGTATGTAAAAATCGATATTTAGAATACTAACACTTAATTTGTGATCAACAAGTGAGCTTATTAACTGATAGCCGATTTTCATAATTGATTAAATATGTCGTTATTCAATAATTTTATTGTCAGTAACTTAAAGCAATAAAGTAAAAACAATCTACATGAAAAATCATTCTCGATGATGGACGAATATAGTGTACTCTTAGCAGTAGTAGGTGGTGTCATGTTACTTCTATTTCTTATTATAAAAATGAGGTTACCTGCTTTCTTATCCTTATTGATTGCCAGTATTGCAGTAGGTCTTATGGCAGGTCTTTCTGGATCATCTATCATAGAAACTATACAGCAAGGCATGTCTTCTACATTAGGCTTTGTTGCTACAGTAGTAGGGCTAGGAGCATTGTTCGGTGGGATACTACAGTTATCAGGTGGAGCACAGACTATAGCCCAACAATTGCTGACACTATTTGGGGAGAAGAGATCAGGATATGCCTTAGGGCTTACAGGATTTCTTGTTGCAATACCCGTATTTTTTGATGTGGCATTTATCATACTCATACCCGTCATCTATGCTATCCAAAAAAGAACAAGTAAGTCACTGCTTCACTATGCTATTCCTCTACTATCAGGATTAGCAATTACTCACTCATTTATACCTCCTACTCCGGGGCCCATTGCAGTAGCTGATATAATAGGTGCAGAACTGGGCTGGGTCATGCTAATAGGATTAGCCGCAGGTATACCTACGCTAGTTGTCAGCGGCATACTATTCGGCAATTATATAGGTAACAGAATACATGTCACATCACCTCAAATAGAGGAAGATGTGCATACTCAGCATCCAATACCAAATTTCAGCATTGTCCTGGGCATTATCATAGTGCCTATTATATTAATCATGCTCGCAACGCTGACTAAGTCAGAAATTATAGCCATCTCGACTCCAGTTATTTTAGATGTGATTGCTCTCATCGGTCATCCCTTTGTAGCATTGATCATCGCTAATCTTCTCGCATGGTATCTATTAGGGAAGCGACAGGGTTATACATCAGCGGAGTTATTAGACATCAGTACTCAATCCTTTAAGCCAGCAGGTATCATCATATTACTGACTGGTGCTGGAGGAGTATTCAAGCAGATGCTGGTGACTACTAAGGCTGGAGAAATCATGGCTAACGGTCTATCAGAATTGGGTATGTCTGTGATTATATTCGCATTTATAGCAGCGGCACTTGTCCGCATCATGCAGGGGTCTGCTACTGTAGCTATGATCACAGCAGCTGGACTAGCATCTCCTCTTCTTACGGATGGATCTCACACACCTATCCAGTTAGCTGCATTAGTTATCGCTATAGCCTCGGGAGCATCTATATTCTCTCATGTCAATGATAGCGGATTCTGGCTTGTTAAAGAATACTTAGGCCTCACAGAAAAACAAACACTTAAGTCATGGTCAGTAATGACAACGATTTTGGCATTTATCGGTTTTACTGTTTCGCTTGTAGTTTTCTATTTGGCTGGTTAATTTTTATTTCTTAAAGTCATTTATTACGCGGATAATTTAAAAGCATAAGCGACATTCTGTATGCCACGAATGCACGAATAAAGAACGAATTGTGTTCGCTATGCCTTCTGGTTGTCATATAAAATTCTAATTCACTTATAGCCGGCGTTAATAAACATCCTAATCTTTGATCTTATATAATCCTACTCAATTTTCATTTTTTCATGATAAGAATACTAACCCTATTCTGCTGAAAGATCCAGTTTCTCTAACGTACGGATACGAGGACTATTAGGAAATTTTTGTTTTGATTCATTTAGTATATCTGCAAACTGTATATCCATTCTCAATTGGTAGTAACATAAAGCACAGTTGTGGTATGTATCTTCCTTAGGACCATAATTCAATACTGAAGTCTGAAAGCAAGTCAGCGCTTCCTCATAAAAGCCGAGATCGTAATATAATCCCCCTATAGCGTAAGCGACATCCATAGGCTCCCCGATATGGAAATAGAAATATCCTACTTGTCTTAATACCTGTGATAATCTACGACGATCCTCTATGGAGATTTTCTTAATCAGAACTTTAATCCGCGGCAATAACTTCATAAAAAATGAGCTATCATAGGCCGCTAATCTTATTAATGCTATTATCTCAAACAGCTCAAGATCGAAAGCATTTTTATACGCTAACTTCTTAATCGTATCAAAATCATCAGGGCCAAAATCATTAACGAATCGCTCATATGCGGATACCGTATGACTATAACCACCACTGTCATCTAACATCATAAAGCAAGCTAACTCTATATGGAATGTAGAGTACTTCGGAAATAGACTTCTACCGCCTTTCTTCTTACAGTAGGCTCCAAGTGCATGATAGTTAACCCAAAATGAAAAACTGCCATGCTTAATGACATCCGGTACAGGCTTATTATCGATATCCAAGATCTCATGAAAACCCTTATCCATAGATAAAGCCATAAGTCCCTTCTCTGATAACTTGGCTATATTATCTAAGCAATGCATACTCTTACGTGGAAAAAATAAATATGTATTCAGTCCCTTATTAAGATACTCTGATAGTATCTCATTCTCAATAGGATCATCATAGAATGGCATCACTACAGGCGTATTTTGATATGCTAATTTTATACTATTAATAATCGAGGTAGAATCTCCTACTTCGGGATCTAAGGTCGTCATTACAGATACATCACAGGATACCATCTCATGATCTTGGATTCTGAATAAGTCAACTGGTAATGAGTCAAAAAAGTAATTACCCAAAGCTACAATGGGTTGCTTCAATTCTCCCGCCTCTATAGTTATATCTGCGTGTCTTAATTTGATTTCTTTGGTATTGACAGCATCAAAATAGGCAACATCTAATATACCTTGATCAAAAAACTTTTTGAGCTGAAGATGATTTTTAAAAAATACTAAATCTTCCTCTACGATATCACTCAGAATGTAACAGTAGGGAGGTAGTTTTTCTTTATGGATCTGAATCAGTTTCTCGAGATGCTGCAGTATATGAAAAGCCAGTCTACCATGCCCAGCGCCGAGTTCGAGAATGTAGACGGTATCATTAACACTACCCTGCTCCGCTACATCATGTAACAGAGCTAAGATTAATTCTGCATAAGTCCTACCGACCATAGAATTACTGGTCATGTGGTGAGGCACTACGCCACTGCGCCATGCATCTATACCTGTCTCCTCGTAATAATCTCTATTTAATTGCCAGATAGCACTCTCAGCGAAGGGCACGAATGCGGGTTTGTTCTTAGAAAATTTGTCCATTTAGCTTGCTTTGTCATCAGTAAAACATCTCAACTCAGCAAGCAACTATTAGGGTAATAATCACCGACAAAATTCAAATAATAGGATTAAGGTACGATTATATGCTGCATATAAGGCATTGATAATCAAAAGACAAGGCTGAGAAACGGAAAAGGTATATATTTGCCGCCTTTTACAACAAAGTGAGATAATGCAGAAGTGGCTTAAATCTATAACTGAAAACCCTAAAGACGATATTCTATCAGGATTAACTGTAGCATTGGCACTCGTTCCTGAGGCTGTGGCATTTGCATTTGTCGCAGGTCTGGATCCTATGGTGGGCCTCTATGGTGCTTTCATCATGGGTATTATTACAGCTGTATTCGGTGGTAGACCAGGTATGATATCTGGTGCTACAGGAGCCATGGCTGTCGTTATGGTACATCTCGTACAGGAAGGTAATGCAGTAGGGACAGCACTGGATAATGCCATCCCTAATCTCGGATTACAATGGCTTCTTATTACATTAGTTATAGTCGGTTGTATACAGATCTTAGGAGGATTCTTAAGGTTAGGAAAGTTTGTAAGATTAATCCCACATCCCGTCATGATGGGATTTGTCAATGGCCTCGCTATCGTAATATTTTTATCACAATTGGGATTATTTAAAAACACAGTTGATGGTGTAAGCACATGGATGCAAGGGACAGAACTAATGACTATGCTTGGCTTAGTAGGACTGACGATGCTTATTATGCATTTTCTCCCTAAGATAACAACCAAGATACCTTCTGCACTTGGAGCTATAGGTATCGTCGCAGGTATCACAATATTAGGTAACATAGACGTACCGACAGTTGGATCATTTATAACTGATAATGGTGGCTCAGGATTAAGCGGAGGATTACCTACTTTCCAGTCACAGATTTTTGCTATGGCAGATACCATAGGTCCTAACTGGAGCATGATCATATCTACTGCATTTATTCTTGCAGCTGTAGGATTGATAGAATCTCTGATGACACTTAACTTAGTAGACGAACTGACTAATACAAGAGGTAGTGGTAACAGAGAATGTATAGCTCAAGGATTCGGTAATGTACTGAGTGGATTCTTCGGAGGTATGGGAGGCTGTGCTATGATAGGCCAGTCGATTATCAATGTGAACTCTGGAGGTAGAGGACGTCTTTCTGGTATCATGGCAGCATTAATTCTATTAAGCTTTGTATTATTCGGAGCACCACTTATAGAGCAGATTCCTATTGCTGCATTAGTAGGTGTGATGTTCATGGTCGTCATCGGCACATTCGCATGGAGTAGTTTCCGTATCATCAATAAGATACCAAGACCGGATGCATTTGTACTTATCGCAGTGAGTGTCATTACTGTATGGCAAGATCTTGCTATTGCAGTTATCGCTGGTACGATTATGTCAGCATTAGTATTCGCGTGGAAGAACGCAACGATGATACGTGCCCGTAAGTTAATTAAAGATAACGGAACTAAGGTCTACGAGATATGGGGACCTCTGTTTTTTGGATCTATCCAAAACTTCAATGAAAAGTTTGATCTTGTAAATGATCCAGATAGTATAGAAATCGACTTCATAGAATCTAAAGTCAGCGATCACTCAGGCATAGAAGCCCTCAGAAATATCGCTAATAAATACATAGACTCTGGCAGAGATATAAAATTAACTCACCTCAGTCCAGAATGTAAAGTCCTACTCATGAAGTCTAATCCTGAATGGGATAAGTATATACAGGATAACATAGATGATCCGCGATACTATGTTGTTACGGATAAGATGGATAATGCAGTGTAGTGGAACCCATCTCCTTCTAATCCCTTGAAAAGGAAGAGTAAATCTATTGCCACTTTCGTAGCTGTTTATATCTTGAAAAGTGTTCGCAAGAACACAAGTTATGTTCCTTCCCACTTTAAGGGGAAGGCTAGAAAGGGGTTCGACGCTAAAATCGAAGAATACCTTTGATAGTTTTCTGAATTTTAATGAGTGAATAAGAT
>CALLAG010000080.1 GCA_938002705.1 uncultured Saprospiraceae bacterium
AAAAATGGTGGGCTTTCTTATAACATTTATTTATTCAAAACTCTTTCTTAGCTCTTAGTTTCTTTCTTAGCAGCTTCTGTTGCTGGATCTTTATCTACTTTACCTTTTATAGTAAGGTAAGTATTAACAGGATCAGTGTTAGCTGTGATTGTTACTCTCTTAGATTGTAATCCACCACCAACTTTTCCTTTGTTCTTAGAGTCAAACTGTACTTTGATTACACTTGATCCTCCTGGTGGTATTGGATCTCTCTCCCATGATGGAACTGTACATCCACAAGAACCTTTAGCGTTCTGGATGATAAGTGGCTCGTCACCTGTATTGACAAATTTGTAATCATAGATTACTTTCTCACCTTCCATGATCGTACCGAAATCATACTCAGTCTCATCGAATTCTATCGAAGTAATAGGTCCTGCAGGTACTGCTGGCTCATTAGCTGCTGGTATTGGGTTAGCACTCGGCGTTGCTGTGTTAACTGCAGTTGATGTAGGTACTGCAGGAGTAGCTGCTTCTGCTACTTCAGTATTAGCTGTATCACTCTTACAAGCTACCATAAGAAGCATGCTTAGAGCAAAGATAAATCCTAAATTTTTCATTGATATTATTTTATTGTTTAATAAGATGATACAAATATATTCGATTTATACTTAGATGATAGCCCCTAAACCTTGTATTGGCGGTGGTTAACAACCGATTAACAATTAATTGTGGGCTGATTATAGAATTCAGCCTCTTTTCTCGTGTTGCTCAGCTATCCACTCTTCAAATTCTTCTATATCAAAGGCATTAAGGCAGTTATATTTTGATAATCCAGCCTTTCTGGCGACACATATGCCATAATACATATCGTCTATACCCTTAGTGCTATGTGCATCGGGATTGATGGATATGAGAACGCCTCTATCTACAGCATACTGTACGTGAGTCCAGTCGATGTCCAGTCGTAGTGGATTCGCATTGATCTCAATGGCTACATTATTAGCAGCACAAGCATCTATGACTTTGTGGTGATCTATCGGATATCCTTTACGACTTAGTAGCAATCTACCCGTAGGATGGCCTAATATGGAGGTGTAAGGATTTTCTACTGCTGTTATTATTCGTTTTGTTGCTTTCGCTTCATCCATCTTAAGGTTAGAGTGTACTGAAGCGACTATAACTTCTAATTCTCCTAAGACTGCATCAGGATAATCTAAGCTTCCGTCAGATAGTATATCAGACTCTATACCTGAGAATAATCTGAATCCATGCATAGATTGATCTATCTCTCTGATCTCGTCGAGCTGTTGCATGAGGCGATCTTCTTGTAATCCATTAGCATAGAAAGCAGACTTAGAATGATCGGTTATGACAAGATACTCATATCCTCTGTCAGCAGTAGCTTGTGTCATCTCCTTAAGTGTATTGACTCCATCACTGTAGGTGCTATGGTTATGTATGCACCCTCTGATATCTTCTGATGTGACTATGCTGTCTCCATTATAAGATTTGGGGAAGTAATCTATATTGTGATTTTCTCTGTATTCTGGTATTATATAAGGCAATTCGTTCTGTAAGAATACTTCTTCTTCGCTAGCATAGGCTTTGTTCTCTATGTTAAGTGCCTGCCAGAATTCTGTACCACATGATAATCGGCTATGATCGTAATGAAACATCTCAGTACTGCTGTAGTGTATCTGAACCCTGATATGATGATAGAAGAGTGTCTCCTCGGTTTGGTTAAGGCCTTCGTTTTCTGTTACATATGCTTCTATGGTACTTATAGGTGCATCAGTTATAATGTCTATCACATCGATGATCTGAGCTTTGCGATAGATGCTTCCTGTAAGAGAAAACTTATAGTCAGAAAGATCTTTTTGTAAAGAGTCTATAAGAGACTGTGCTACAGGTACTGCATGAGCATAGAGTATCTTATCACTTGACTCCATGTGGTATTCGAGCTGTTCTTTGAGGCTGGCTTGCGTTTTGGCACCGAAGCCTTTTAGTTCTACAAGCCTATTTTCATTGATGGCATATATAAGTTCTCCTATGGTTTCTATCTCGAGTTCTTTCCAGATGGTACCTATTTTCTTAGGTCCGAAGCCTTTTATCTGTAGCATTTCTACTATGCCTGGAGGCGTCATGTCCATATATGTATTGAGCATCTGCATCTCTCCCGTACTGAGTAGTTCTTGAGATTTGGAGCTGATGGCCTTGCCTATGCCTGGGATGTTTTCTATTTCCTCAGGACTCATCATGCTTAGCTCATGAGGATGTTTTCTGATGGTCATATATGCACTGCTGTAGGATCGAGTCTTGAATGCATTCTCGCCATGGAGTTCCATTAGTTTAGCTAATAACGAGAACTTACGAGCGATTTCCTTATTATTCATGGTCACATTTCTTATTTCAAAAAAAGGATATACGTTTTGAGTTGAATTTTGAATACACTAAATTCGCATAAAAAATATTAATAATATGAAATCGATATATTTACTGACGGTAATAACAATGATTTTCTGCGCTTGTAATAGTGGAACGACATCTACTGGTGCAGACTCAGACCTTGCGGGCTATGAGACAGAGAAGATTGCAGGGACTAACGTTATAAGAGCTTATAAGAAAAATGGTGTCGGAGATATCATAGAAGAAGGCTATGTGTCTAATGGTAAGCGTAATGGAACGTGGATGACTTACTGGGAAAATGAAAATGCTGGAAGAATCAAGACAATTGCTTCTTATTCAGATGGATTATTGAATGGTCCATATTTAGAATTCACTAACAGGAGTCAGATAGAGAAGGAAGTCAATTATGCTAATAATATGTACAATGGCAAATTTTCTCAGTTTAAGTTCGGTAGAATTGAGAAAGAGATTAACTATAAGGATAATGTCCTCGATGGAAAATCTATAGACTATACATCTAAAGGCAACAAGCAAAAAGAAGTGAACTATAAGAACGGGAAACTTGATGGAAAATGGATGACATTCAACGAAGAGGGTGTCGTCACCTTAGAATACGTCTATAAGAATGGAGAAAAAGTAAGTGGTGGTATCATAGAGAAATAGACCAGATAACTTATTCTATAAAGACTTAATAAAAAGCTGTGATCTGAAGGTCACAGCTTTTTTTATATGTAACAGAATTCTCAATTTATTCGAATTAACTATATATTAAAGTTTTTATAATATGATGAGAATAGCAGACCAACACTTTACCACACTCAAGATAAAAAAACACCTCAGTGATAATGTTTTCTGTAGATATACAGACAGCGCTAATTGCCTGCACAATATGCTCTGGTACATATATGGTCAGCTGGAGTTTAGTAGAAATGTCGTATTAATCGTGGATTCTGAAGAACACCTTAGAGCAGTTAATTACTTTATCAGTAAGTATAGATTGTCAGATCGGAGCACCATAGTCTCTAACAATCAGAGACTTAATCCCTTGTCTGACGATATTACTACAGTAACTAAAGAAGATAGAGAAGAAGTAAGATCAAAACTCGATCATCAACTTAACTTAGTCAATGATCAGGCCGCGGAGCTGACTCGCCACTGCCACGGAGATATGAGTATCATAGAATTAAATGATCGCCAACTCATACAAGCTAACCCTGTATCGTCATCAGGTAAGTCGAGTTACCTATTGACCCAAATAAGTAATGCAGATCTTTCTGAGAAAAAAGCAATGCTCAAGCGATCACAAGATATGTATGATCCATCGTTTAGACATCTGGATAAGCTTAATCCATTTAACTCAGATATTATACATAATGATATAAAAGGAATCAAGAGCTACTTATCAGATACTATGGTAGACATCAATAAGTTGACCTTAAAATTTGATAAATATGAGGCTGCTATCGCTAAAGCGAGCAGTAGCGAAGTCATAGACAGAATTAATAGCTTACGCAAAATAAAAAACGAAATTAATAGCTTAAGAAAACCTAACTCTGAAGCCTACACACCTACTGAGGTTGTCAAGATTGAATATAATCTCAACTTATTACGGAAGGAAATACAAGATCATTCTGAACCAGAAAAAGACCTCAATCTACAGATCAATGATATCGTTAATAAGATAGAAAATTATAGTGCTGCATTAAGGAATGAGTCCTCTCGTGATATAGATGATCTGCAGAAGAAGATTAATATGTATAGTTCTGATATCGATATAATCGAGTTATATAATGATATAATCGCAATACAGGATAATATCAACATCGCAGAGATTCTATCTAAAAACTATAAGCGAAAGGCGGTAAGCTTCTATAATCTTAAGCTTATCATAGATGACATAGCTAAGGATCTGGATTATGCACTTTTCTTTATTGATTATAATGCTGAATACCTCAGTTGGAATAAGTATTACGAAACTCTTCCTCCTATAGATCAAGATATTATTAATCACTTCATACATGAAAAATCTTCTTGGGAGGACAGTTTTACAGCTCAGCTATCTTATACCCAGATAGAGCAATCATTATTAAGAGTAGAGTCATTACCTTCCTCTATGAGGGGGATGCATGATACGATTCGGGATTATACTGATATGGGTATTTCCCTATCTGGTGAGATCCAGAAAAGTGATATCGATCATACTGCTGTAGGGTCATTACATGTATATTATAATTCTGATATAGATCATGGTGCAGATAAGACGGAGCAATCCGTCCTTGTCACCCTTAATGATATACCTGAGGTAGTTCAGCAATTTAGCTCTGTGAAGATATTCGCTTATAGCGAGAAGTTTGACGAAGCCGCTGTAAGTAGATTAAAATCAATACAGGACATAGAAATCATTAATGATGCTGGAACTTATTATAATATCAATAAGAAACTAAGTCAGTTGAAATCTCATGAATTAAACATGGCTTCACTCTATCTGGGACAATCATTGAGAGCTTTAAGCTCTAATTATAGTATCCTAAAACTAAAGTCTGTTGCTATAGTATCCTTCTTGTCAGAGTTAAAAAATGCACAACTCAGAGACCTTCTCTATGCAGAAGGTGTCAAAGAGATCTTCTCTAATGTAGAGAACTATAATCTGCTGCCAGGTATTTTTTCTGATACGACTGTCAAGCCTATTTTGCTTTTAGAAGACGGCCTATTTGATAAGAATGACTTAAGCACATTGATAAGACAGATAATTATCAAAGAGGAAGTAAAAGTTGCGGGAATAGAAATCATAGAAGTAGATAATTATCGCTTACTTAATAGCGATGATACGATGAGCACATTTACACAGATTATATCAGAAAGAAATAGAGGCGTACAATCGTCTCTTGTATAAATAAGGATGGCTATGTTAGATGTCGACTTACAGCAATATCAAGGCTCTATTTCGTTTAGGATAAGAGAAGGTAAGCGCTACTTATTTGATCCTATCAGAAAGAAAGAACTTGTCGTACAACCCGAAGAATTAGTCAGGCAATCTTGGATATATTATCTACATGAAGAGTACAAGGTGTCATTCGCTTCTCTATCAGTAGAGAAGACAGTCGTCGTAGGTGAGAGGAGTAAGAGATTTGACCTTATTCTTAATAATAAAGCGATACCTGAGGTGTTATTTGAATTTAAAAGTTTTAATATCAATATCACCGAAAAAGCATGTCAGCAAGTGGCCAGTTACAATTTGGGACTATCTGTGCCTTACATCGTCATAAGTAATGGCATCGTCCATTATGGATATAAGATAGATCATGATAATAAGATCATAGAACCTCTGCATGATCTTAGGTTTTTGGTGAGATAATTTTCTTTTTATACCCCCGTATCCATTGACAATAAGAGCTTATGTACGCTTACTGCAATAAGAGGCTTTAATATTCCTTTTACTGTAATTAATTTATGTTAAGTTAGCTATTATTTATACTAATAGAACTCAATAGTGAATAATCCTAAAATTCTTGTTACTGGCTCAGGAGGGCAGATCGGGACAGTACTCGTTAATGCTCTGAGAGAAAAGTATGGTGAGGATCAAGTGGTGGCATCCGACTTGAAACCAAGTACGAGCCAAGGTCTTTTTGTGCAGTTAGATATCACAGATAGTGAGGCTTTAGATGCTGCGTTGAGTGATCATAAGATCACAGTAATATACCACCTTGCAGCTCTATTATCATCCAAGGGCGAAGAGAATATTCATCTTACTTGGGATATCAATCTACTTTCATACCTCAAGCTATTAGATATCGCTAAGAGTAACGGTATCAAGAAGATATTCTTCCCCAGTACTATAGGCATATACGGACAGAGTACGCCTAAGCAGAATACGCAGCAGCATACTTCATTTGAGCCAGAGACAATGTATGGCATCACTAAGTACACTGGAGAATTATGGAGTGCTTACTACAATAAGAAATATGGAATGGATATAAGGTCTATCCGGTATCCAGGAGTTATCAGTTATCAGAGTAGACCGCATGGAGGTACTACAGACTATGCGGTAGATATATTCTTTGAAGCTGTAGAGAAAGGAAAGTATGAATGCTACCTTTCTAAAAACACAAAACTTCCTATGATCTATATGCCTGATATGATCAGAGCTACACTCATGCTTATGGAGGCACCCAAGGATGATCTTACCATAGATATGTCCTATAATGTCACAGGATTCAGTGTGACACCTGATTCCTTACATCAAGAAATAAAAAAACATATTCCTGACTTCGAGGTCACATATAAGCCTGATCATAGACAGCAGATAGCTGAGAGCTGGACAGAAAGCATAGATGATTATTATGCAATAAAAGATTGGGCATGGAGTCCTAAGTTTGATATCGCGACTATGACAAGAGATATGCTGTCGCATATAACTGTACCAGAGGAGTCGTAATTTAATCTAAACTAACTCTAACAAAGCTATTATGAAAAGAATATCATCATTATTGACATTGACTTTTCTTATGTTAGCTGGTCAATTAGTATCCCAAAATTCTGGAGTCTCTGGTTCCGTAAGAGATGCTGAGACGAATGAGCCTCTGTACGGTGCTACTATCAGAATCAATGAGATAGGAACTGTCACCGCTCTAGACGGGCAGTATAATATCACTTATAATCCTGGAACTTATAGAGTCAGAATCTCTTACATAGGATATAAGTCACAGGTCTATGAAGTCAGTATAATAGAGAATGATTATACACAATTAGACGTCGTAATGTCACCATCTAAATTAATCCTGGAGACAGCTACTATAACGGGATCTAAGCATCAGAAGTCTATAGCAAGATCTCCTATATCTATAGAAGTAATCAAGCCAGATCTTATAAGTAATACCAATGCAGTAAGGTTAACTTCAGTATTAGATAAAATCCCAGGCGTACAGCTGATAGATAATCAAGCAAATATCAGAGGTGGCTCAGGATGGTCCTATGGAGCGGGTAGTCGTGTGCTATTACTGATAGATGATGTCCCTGCATTACAGGGAGATGCAGGTAGACCGTCATGGAGCGATATACCTGTAGAGAACATTAGCCAAGTAGAGGTGCTTAAAGGTGCTGCATCAACATTATACGGCTCCTCAGCGATGAATGGTATCATCAATATCAGGACAGGATATGCGACGTCTAAGCCTACTACTAAAGCTTCTATCAGCTATATCAATTATATGGCCCCAGCAGATGAGAATAAGAAATGGTGGGATACAGCCCCATCCAGAATTAATGCAAGTATCCTACATAAGCAAAAAATCGGAGCTCTCGATATAGTGACGAATGGATTCTATGAAGATTTCAAAAGTTATTATCAAGATGCTTTTGAGAAGCGATACAGATTTTCTCTCAATGCCAAGTATAAGATCAATGATAGAATCTCAATAGGTCTTAACTCTATGTATAATAAAGGAGATAGCGCTAATCCATTCTTATGGGCCAATGGAGGAAGCGGGGCATACGTAGCATTAGCCGGATCTTTAATTAATACTGTAAGTACCAGATATTATGTAGATCCGCAGATTACGATATTCGATAAGAATGATAACAGACACAAGATATTCGGAAGACACTATTCTATATCTAATGGCAATAGTTCTAATCAGTCTAATGCTTCCGTAAGTAATTATGTAGAGTATCAATTCTTAAAGAAAATAGAAGAATGGGATATGGATCTCACAACAGGAACGGCAGCGTATCTTGTCAGTTCTAATTCAGAGTTATTCGGAGACGTAGAGTTGACCTCTAATAATATAGCCGGCTATGCTGAAGTGGACAAACGCTTTGGCGAGCGACTTACTGCAACCTTAGGTCTAAGATATGAATACAACTATCAAGAAAGCCCGGAAGTATTTAAGGGAGATACCATACCGGGCGGCTTAGTAGAAGAGTCTAAGCTGATTGCTCGTACAGGATTAAATTACAAACTGGATACAGCAACCTACTTGCGAGCCAGCTGGGGGCAGGGTTATAGATTTCCTACTATTACAGAACGATTTATAGAGACCGGTCTTAGCGGATTTTTTATTTTTCCCAATGTATATCTGCAGTCAGAGAATGGATGGACATCTGAGATTGGTGCTAAGCAAGGAGTAAGGTTAGGAGGATGGGAAGGTTATATAGATGTAGCTTTATTTTGGTCACAATATAATAATATGACAGAATTTACATTTGTCACACAAGACGGTATGCAAGGCTTCCAGTCTCAGAATGTAGGTAGGACAGATGTCAAAGGTTATGAGCTTAATATCGCAGGGAGATCTAAGCTATTTGGAATTCCTATCAATGTTATAGGTGGTTACACTTACATCAATCCCACTTACAGAGATTTTGATAATAATCAAGCTATACGATCAAGTATCAGCACACCAGTAGGGGAGACGGAGCTACAGAATATACTTAAGTACAGAACGAGGCATAATCTCAAGTTAGACATTGAAGGGTCTTACAATGGATTTGCAGCAGGTTTTGCATTTATACACTCAAGTGCCACAGAAACGATAGACGAATTACTAAATAATATTGGCTTAATTGGTTTTTATAGAAATGCCAATCCTGGCGGTTTTATCAAACTGGATGCAAGAATCGCATATACTTACAATAGTCTAAAAATCAGCGTGTTAGCAGAAAATATACTTAATCAGGAATATACATTAAGACCTGGCCTTCTCGAAGCCCCTCGTAATATAGGCCTAAGATTAGACTATAATATCTCAGGATAAAGGTAGAAGCGTAGAATTTGGTATCATTTTTTCTATTGAAAATATGTATATTTTTGTACATATATAACTTATAGAAAATGAAATATTTATACTCTCTTGTAATATTATCCCTTTGTTTATTTGCTGCATGCAAGTCAGACTCTAATACAGCTAAGACTTCAGAATCAGTTGCAAGCTCCGAAATCCCTACTGAGAAGCTTGAAGTAGGAGAAAAGCAGGAAGTCAAATTTACTGAATCATTAGAAGTAACTGTACCAGCTGCCACGGAGGTAGATGGTGTGAAAACAAGTACAACAGAAATAGTAGAGACTAAGACTGAAGTAAATCCGGTATCAACATCAGAGATAAAAAGTAAAGTCACTGCACAAACTAAAAATGTAAGTACACCAGAGGTGACTAAGGTAGAAGCAGTAAAAGAAGAAGTCAAGGAAGTTGTAAATGAAGTCAAGGAAGTCGTAAAAGAAGCCACAGAAGTCGTCAAAGAAGAAGTGAAAGATGTGGTTAAAGATGTAAAAGATGCAACTAAAGAAAGCACGTCCACCCCAACTAAAATCATAGAACCAAACCTAAAAGTAACCGTACCGATAGACCAAGGTAGTAAGCCCGCTGTAGAGCAGACTTATACCGAAGAGGTAGAAAAAGTAGATATCAAAAAGAATACAAAATCTAATGTGCCTAATAAGCCAGGTGCTATGAATATAGATCACTCATTATTCAATAAATTACTAAGGAATAATGTATCAAATACTGGTGTGGTAGACTATAAAGCGATAAAAGCCAATGCAACAGAATTAGAAGCATACCTTACATTATTAAGCAAAGCAGATATTACTTCTCTTTCTAAGAGTGCACAATTAGCATTCTGGATTAATGCTTACAATGCATTCACCATTAAGAAGGTCATCAGTAACTATCCACTTAACAGCATCAAAGACTTAAACGGAGGTAAGCCGTGGGATGACAAATGGATCAACATCGACAATAGAACGCTGTCACTAAATGACATAGAAAATAAGATTATACGACCGCAGTTTAATGAACCTCGTATACACTTTGCAGTTAACTGTGCTGCTCAGTCTTGCCCTCCTATAGGTAACTTTGCTTATTCTGCAGGTAATCTAAATACCAATATGGAAAAGGCGACAAAGGCATTTATCAATAACGAAAAATATAATAAGATAACAAGCGGCAAAGTCGTGGTCTCTAAAATATTCGATTGGTATAAGGCAGACTTCGGTAACTTGATAGCTTTTCTTAATAAGTATGCTGACACGAAGATCGACCCTAATGCTACTATAGAGTATATGGATTACGACTGGGGACTGAATGATAAGTAAGTAATTGCTTAGTCCGTAATACT
>CALLAG010000081.1 GCA_938002705.1 uncultured Saprospiraceae bacterium
GCATTAGCTTACAATGATTCTTTCATGGAGATACATGAAGAATTTGCTGAGAATATCGTTATCGGGTTTGTGAGAATAGGAGGAAGAAGTATCGGAGTAGTAGCTAATCAGCCTATGAGCTTAGCAGGAGTACTTGATGTCAATTCTTCGCGTAAAGCAGGCCGATTTGTAAGATTCTGTGATGCTTTTAATATTCCATTATTAGTATTAGTAGATGTACCAGGATTCCTACCAGGTACAGATCAAGAGTGGAACGGTATTATTACAAATGGGGCTAAACTCTTATACGCATTTAGTGAGGCCACAGTACCGAGAATATCTGTCATTACAAGAAAAGCATACGGTGGCGCTTATGATGTTATGAATAGCAAGCATATAGGTTCTGATATGAATTACTCATGGCCATCAGGTGAGATAGCAGTCATGGGTGCTAAAGGCGCCAGCGAGATTATCTTTAAGAGAGAAATTAAGAGCAGCGATGATCCTGCTCAGGCATTATTAGATAAAGAGAAAGAGTATTCTGACAAATTCGCCAATCCATATGTGGCCGCTTCTCGAGGATTTATAGATGAAGTCATAGAACCTAAGTACACTCGTAGAAAGTTGATCAAAGCATTTGCCATGTTAGAGCATAAGAAAGTTGAGAAAATTGATAAAAAACACGGTAATATACCACTCTAAGTATCCTGACTGATGAAAACAGATAATAAGATCCAAGTATTTGTAACTGGTGGCACCTTCGATAAAGAATATAATTTTATAACTGGAGAACTGTACTTTAAGGACTCACACCTCTCTCGAATGTTTGAGGCTGGTAGATCTACACTTGATCTCGATATCAAGACATTAATGATGGTGGATAGCCTGGAGATGTCTGATGCAGATAGGGAGATCATCGTGCATAGCTGTAAGAACTGTGCTTCAGAACAGGTTGTCGTTACTCACGGTACAGATAAGATGGTTGCCACCGCAGAGGTCTTAGCATCTCATAATATTCCTAAGACCATAGTCCTTACAGGAGCTATGATTCCTATCGCTTTTGGTACCTCTTCTGATGGTTTTTTTAATCTTGGAAGTGCATCTGCTTTTGCACAAGTTTTGCCGCATGGTGTATACATTGCTATGAATGGACGTTATTTTAATTGGAATGAGGTTATGAAAAACAGAGACACAGGATATTTTGTGGACAAAAAGTCCTAATTTTGCCTAAAGTTCTGTAAGTCAATCCTCAATGCATTTAGTTTTCTGGTCATATTCTTAAACACATTAAGAAAAATCCTAATAAATAAACTGTACTTTTGTACACTAAGATTGCAGAATCATGAATAAAATAATATTAGTATTCGTCCTATTTGCATGGATGAACATCTCTACAATTCAAGCTCAGAATCCAGCGTTTCCTCAAGGTATAAGCCTTAAGACGCTTTTTATGGATTATCAATCCCAGAATGGTGGCGCTATATCTAACTTCAGTGCATACCATCATGGATTCGAATTAGGCTACCTCAGAAATATTACACCTAATATTAATATTGCAGTCCCATTGAAATATGGTGTTGTAACCAGCCATGACCAAGAGTTCAATAATTGCTTTCATAAGAAAGTATATGGTCTTGATGTGACAGGTCAGTATATGTTTAATAGTCTCAGTACTGATGTCATCCCTTATGTGATGGCAGGTGTCGGTGGACAATTAGAAGAAGAAGGCGATTTTAATGTACAAGTTCCTTTTGGAGCAGGTGTGTACTTCAAAGTAGCTGAGAATGCATATATCAACTGGCAGTCAGAATACAGATATGCATTAAAGGATAATAGAAATAACTTGCATCATGGATTAGGATTCACATACCTATTCGGTAGTCCGCGAGATGTAGAGAAGAAGATGGAAGTAGATGAAGACATTATAGATAGTGATGGTGATGGCTTAGAAGATGATATAGATCTATGTCCACAGATTGCAGGCCCTATAGATATGAAAGGTTGTCCTGATAGAGACGAAGATGGTATTCCTGATTACAGAGATGATTGTCCTTCTATAGCTGGTACTGCATTATTCAAAGGATGTCCAGATACTGACGGTGATGGCATCTCAGATAGCGATGATGAATGTCCTAACATGGCCGGAACAAAAGAGAATAATGGTTGTCCTGATAACGATAGTGATATGGATGGGATTCCTGATAATCTCGATAAGTGTCCTAACATTAAAGGTACCGCAGAGAATAATGGTTGTCCAGAGTCTCCAGCTGATGATAAAGATGGTGACGGTATAGCAGATGCTGATGATCGTTGTCCTAATATCAAGGGATCTGCAAGTGCTAATGGTTGTCCTGATAGAGATGGCGATGGTGTATCAGATTTTGATGATAGATGTCCAGACAGACCAGGATTAAGAGCACTTAACGGTTGCCCTGATTCTGATGGTGACGGTATAGATGACAGTAGAGATAAGTGTCCATCACAACCAGGTTCTGTAGCTAATAACGGATGTCCAGGTATAGATGCTGGTGATCTTAATACATTAGAGACGGCGATGAGAGCTGTACAGTTTGAGACAGGTAAGGCGACACTTAAGAGTGAGTCATATCCAGTACTTAATCAGATAGCGGCTATCATGGATAAGTACCCTGGATACAACTTGCTGATAGACGGACACACTGATAATGTAGGTAGTGCAGTCAATAATCAATTGCTATCAGAGAGAAGAGCTCAAGCGTGTTTCGAATATCTCGTACGAAGAGGGGTTAGTTCTTCAAGAATGAGCCACACAGGCTATGGAGAATCTAAGCCGATCTCTGATAATAATAGCTTAAGCGGTAGAGCACTTAACAGAAGAGTAGCATTCAATCTTAAAGCAAGATAGAATCAATATTATATAAAGTATAAATGAAGGAGCTGCCGTTTGGTGGCTCCTTTTTTGTTGTAATCTCCTAAACGAAGCAAGTTATACCAGTATTATGCGATAGAAAATCTACCGATAACAGACGATTAGTTTTTAGTAGCTTAGGAAGTTTTAATGAAAACCTAAATGGTCAAAAATAAATGCCAGGCACGATGCTCCTACAGTCGATCAGGCTCGTATGAGGTTAACTTACGACAAATCATTAGCTAAGAATGATTTCGTCAACCTATAGGGTGGATTTTGCATTTCTAATGCATAATCCAAGTTTAATATACTGGACTATGGAATCATAAGTTGAAATAAGAATAATATTATCTTAGTATTTTTTATTATTTATAAACCAACTTTAATGAGACTATATATATCCTTTCTCTTACTTGCCTTGACTACGAATCTTAGTTCTCAAGAGTTCACATTCGTTGAGTATGTTAACAGTCTGAGCGTAGGTGAGATTATACATGCAGACTTTGATGGTGATGATAAGCTTGATTTTATAACTGATTCTGATGCTGGCGACAGAAATTTTATTGGTCTAAATGGAGATGATTACATATTTAAAGTTTATAATGAATCAATAAATATTCAAAATATTCGAGCTTTTGATTTAGATTTTGATGGCGACATTGATGTTATCGGCTCAGCATCAAGAGAAGACAGAACCATTCTCTTTATAAATGATGGTAATGCTAATTTTGAAATGTTAGAGACCAGCTTTCAGAATTATCAGGGTATAGACTTCGCCGACATTGATAATGATGGAATATCAGAACTAATTCTTGTAATAGGTGATGAGATTCAAATTATAAAGCTTCCCGAACTTATACTTGACTTTGTCATTATAGATGATGATACTTTCTTTGACCCATCATATATCAAAGCTCATGATTATAATCAAGATGGGCTTATGGATATCGTTGTAGCGAGCAGTAACAACTTAGTAATCTTTACTCAAGATAGTCCACAAGAATTTATAATGAGTGAAATTGAGGAAGAAGTACGGCTTCCAAATGAGTTTTACATTACAGATTTGAATCAAGATGCTATTGTTGATTTTGTTATTTCTGGATTCGAAGACGTCGTACTTCTGAGTGATGATACTGGAACATATAATAAGATAACAATCCCTTTTGATAATAATTACTCTTGGTTAAATGTTGCTGATCTTGATGGTGATAATATTGTTGAAATAATATTTGCAGAAGGCTTTTTTTTAGATGAGTCCATTTCTATTTTACGCTTTAACTCTATGACAGACTCATTTGAAGCTGAAAATCTAATTTCTGGTTTATCTAATACAAGAAAGGGTAATGTTGTAGATATAAACAATGATGGACTTGAAGATATTTATTTCTACAGTTCTGGTAGATTTATAACAGGACTTCAAGGAGCTATTAACTTAGAGGATGTCGATGCAGATGGATTTACTAATGATATAGATTGTGATGATAATAATCCGAATATCAATCCCGAGGCGGATGAGATATGTGATGGACTTGATAATAATTGCAATGGCCAAACTGATGAAAATCAAACTTTCCTTAGTTGGTGGATAGATAAAGATAATGATGGTTATGGTGAAGGGCCAATAGACAGTAGTATAGTTGATTGTATTCAACCTGTTGGGTATGTCCAGAATTATGATGACTGT
>CALLAG010000082.1 GCA_938002705.1 uncultured Saprospiraceae bacterium
AATATAACTTTCATTTATAGAGTAATCTTAGTAATAAAACTAAGTAATACTTAGTTTATTTGTGCAACTTAAATGCGCATTTCAGTGTACTTATACTTCGTTCAAGTTCTCTCAATTTATATTTTTTACATAAAAGGCTTATGATTGCCGAAGATAGGTTGGTTCTTATCCTTTTGCGAAAGTAGAATATCCTGATTAGGCACTCTCCAGTTAATATCTAAAGATTCGTCTAATGGATTGATGCCATGTTCACTTTCTTTATGATATAAGTTATCACATTTGTAATTGAATACTGCTGTCTCGCTTAACGTCGCAAACCCATGTGCAAATCCTCTTGGAATAAGGAGTTGCTTCTTGTTTTTCTGACTGAGGATAATACTATAGAAAGAGCCATAAGTTTCTTCCTCTTCTCTCATATCTAATACGACATCTAAGACCTCTCCTTTAGTGACTCTTACGAGTTTGCATTGCCCATGAGGTGGTATCTGGTAGTGTAATCCTCTGACAGTCCCGTATTTAGACCTTGATTCGTTATCCTGTATGAAGTTTGTGTCTACACCAGCTTTTTTCCATACAGCTGCATTATAGGACTCAAAAAAGTAGCCTCTCTCATCTTCGAAAACTTGAGGATTAAATACGAATAGTCCTTTAAATTTAGTTTTTTCAATCTTAGCCATGTCGCTCTTATTTAGCTCTGAAGAATATACTTATTGGTACACCATGAAAATTAAAGTGTTGTCTCATCTTGTTCTCGAGGAATAGTTTATAGTTTTCCTTAACATGTTCTGGATAATTACAGAAGAATGCAAATGCAGGGTAGTGCAATGGTAGTTGTGTAATGTATTTTATTTTTATAAATCGACCTCTCGATGATGGCGGAGGAGTACGCTCTATCTCTTTGAGCATGATCTCATTAAGTACAGAGGTCTTGATCTTCTTAGTCCTGTGCTGATATACTTCTAGTGCCGTATCTATGGCTCTACTTATACGCTGCTTCTCCAGTACACTGATGAATAAGACAGGTACATCATTAAATGGTGATAGCTTCTCTTTGATTCTTTTTTCTAAGTCTCTTGCTGTATTTGTTTCTTTAGAGTCTATGAGATCCCATTTGTTTACTAAGATTACGACACCTTTATTACGCTTCATAGCGAGACTGAAGATGGCGAGATCTTGAGATTCGATCCCTGCCTTAGCATCTATTAATATCATAGCGACATCGGCTTCTTCTATAGATCTGATGGCTCTCAGTACAGAGTAGAATTCGAGATTTTCGTGGACTTTGCCTTTCTTTCTGATACCTGCAGTATCTATGATATAGAATTCCTTACCGAACTTATTATAGTAACTGTGGACACTGTCTCTTGTCGTTCCTGCTATATCGGTGACGATATTTCTTTCTTCATCGAGAAGTGCATTAGTGAGAGATGACTTACCTACATTAGGTTGGCCTACAATGGCCAGTTTAGGTACGTCTTCTTTGTCAAAATCTGTATTTCCCTCAGGTAGTACTTGAGTAAGTTCGTCTAATAGATCACCGGTTCCAGATCCACTGATAGATGATATGAAGATAGTATTATCAAATCCCAGGCTCCAGAATTCATTAGCCATCAGCATTCTGTTGCTATTGTCTACCTTATTGACGACGACGAATACAGGCTTCTTTTGCTTACGTAGCATCTGAGCCATCTGATCATCTAAGTCTGTGATACCGGTCGTCACATCTACCATGAAGACGATAATATCAGCCTCATCTATGGCTATACTTACTTGCTCACGTATTGCGGCTTCGAATATGTCATCACTATTTCTTACGAATCCTCCAGTATCGATCACGGTAAACTGTCGTCCATTCCACTCACACGGGCCATATATACGGTCTCTTGTGACACCTGATACATTATCTATGATGGCCTTCTTAGCACCTATCATTCTATTGAAAAGTGTAGACTTACCTACGTTAGGTCTCCCTACTATTGCTATTACTTGTGCCATTGTTTTTATACTTTATTTCCTACGCTACATTCCTGAGATACAGAAACCAGCGTCTTTATTAAATATCAACCTCTTAGAGGCTATTGTAAATATCCATATCTCTTGAGCGACTGATCGTCATCTCTCCATTTTTCTTTGATCTTGACATAGAGCTCTAAGTGTACTCTCTGATCAAGGAATTTCTCTATGTCCTTACGTGCTTCTATACCTAATCGTTTAATCGATGAGCCATTTTTACCTATGAGGATGTGCTTCTGTGATTGTCTCATCGCTATGATATTAGCCCTTATATAGCTGAATGGTGCTCCATTCTTAGTTGTCTCCTTGAAGCTTTCTATGAGGACTTCTACAGAGTAGGGGATCTCTTGCTTATAATGCAGGAGTATCTTCTCTCTGATGATCTCGGTGATAAAGAATCGCTCTGACTTATCAGACAGCTGATCCTTGGGAAAGTATACTGGCCCTTCGGGTAGTTTCTTTTTGATGCATTCTATGATATTATCAGTTCCTAATTTATTAAGAGCTGAGATGACGTGGACTTCATCGAAGTCTATAGCTTCCTTCCATTCCTCTATGAGACTCTTAATCGTTTCTGGATCTGAAGTGTCCACTTTATTGATCAGAAGGAACTTAGGTACTTTGGCTTCTTTGAGCTTGTGTAGGACTTTCTCCTCGCCATCATAGGTCATATGAGGTTCTGTTACGAATAGTACCACGTCAGCATCCTCGAATATAGAGAAGGCTGCCTTATTCATAGCATTCTGCATCTTGTAATGCGGATCTTCTATGAGGCCCGGTGTATCAGAGAATACGATCTGATAGTCTTCTTCATTTAATATACCTAAGATCCGGTGTCTTGTGGTCTGAGGCTTATGAGTAATGATCGCCATCTTCTCTCCCAAGAAGGCATTCATGAGCGTCGATTTACCTACGTTTGGCTTGCCTATGATATTTACATATCCAGAATAGTGTACACTCACTTAGTATTGTATTTGTTTGATATTAGAACTCAAAATATGTTCTACAATATTGAGTGCATCTACTGGGTTCTTTTTTCTCCAGTTGACATCGGAGAACTCATCTCCTATGTTGCAGTAATATTGCAGTTTTGATTTTTCCATCTCATCTAATACATGGTCTAATGTATTAAGTATTGTTATCCATCCGCCTTCGTCTTTGATATCATCCCACCACTCTTCGTAGTAGAGGTTGTCTGATCCATGAAAGTTAAGAACATTATCACAAGCGAGGATAAATTTATATATGCCTTGATCGATGAGTGCATCCGCAAAGTCTCTCTTAAGAAACATAACATCATTATTAAGGCAGTCATTCCACTCTCCTATAAGCTCTATGATAGCGTAGTTGTCTTCATAATCTACGAACAGTGCCTTAGCGTATAGCGTAGAAGATCCGAAGGAATCCCACTGAGGATGTATGAAGTAATTATATACTTTATTAGTGAATGTAAATTCACTATATTCTACACCATAGAATGGTGATTGCTTATCATATGAAGAATCATAATAGTTCTTCCACTTAAAATATGGCTCTATATCGTGCATAAGGCTGCAAAGATATTGATATTTGTCCAGTAAATATGAGTATTTTTCCGATAGGAGAATCACTAATACGGGATGCACAATAAATGATGGATATTACAGAATATATGGTTATTATAGAATGGATAGCAGTAGCTACGGGTCTGCTTTTGTTGATTATGACGATAGTTTCAGATCATAAGAGTCATATTATAATCAAAGATTAGATGTTTAGAAAAGGTATTTCGTACATATTTATATGCTTTTATTGGTTGGTTATCGCTCCCATTAGTTTCTTAATCCCGAAAGAGAAAGGATTGACTATAGTTACTGGCAAAAAGAATGGATTATTTGCAGGTAATACTTTGTACTTCTTTTTGCATGGTGTCGAGCATAATAAGAATGTATTATTTCTGACAAGGGATAAGTCATTAGCGAAGGATCACCCTCACTTGAAAGATCATATAATATGTTACCCAAGCATGAGATCTATCATATCACTCCTTAGGGCATCATTTTTTGTTGTAGATCATTCCCATTGGTCTTTATATTATCCGATTTACTTTTTTCTTTCCATCAGAGCAAAAAGAATTCACCTGTGGCATGGCTTAACTTTTAAGGCAGTAGAGAAGGGGATTATTATAGGCAAGTTGGCTAACTTGAAAGCAAGGCTATTCCGTCGGTTAATACGATATGATGCTGTAATTTCTACATCTGATTTTTGGACTGAGAACTTATATAAAAAGTACTTTTTGTATAAAAAAGCGATTAATTGTGGGTATTCGAGAAACGATGTATTGTTCAGAAGTCCCAGTCATTATGACCTAACAATGGTTGATAAATCTAAATTTGAGTTCTTAAAAGAATCTATACAAGACGGCTATAAGGTCGTTATTTATGCACCGACTTTTAGGGACATTGACAGGAGTGACGCCTTCTCGAATAATCACCTTGACTTCGAATCATTAAATAACTTTCTGAAAGCAAACAAAATCATATTAGTCTTGAAGTTTCACCCGCGTAACAAGCGTGCTTATGAGGATAGGTCTAATATTATTAATTATGATAAGAGTTATGATGTGTATCCAGTATTATCATTATCGAGTCTATTGATAACTGATTATTCTTCTATATACATTGATTATTTAATTGTTGATAGACCTATAATATTTTTTAATTATGATTATGAGCTTTATCTCAAACAGAATCGGCAGTTACAATCGACGTTTTTAGAAACAATTCCTGGTGCCGTCACATATAACCAAAGCGGACTTGAACAAGCCTTAGTTAACCATTTGATAAATGGCGAGGATCCCTTTGTCGATCAGCGACAAAAATTAAGAGATATCTCATATGAGAATCTGGATGGCAACAGTTCTGAGCGTATATATACCTGTCTGGAAGAATGGCATTAGTACTCCTTTTATACATTATGATTAGGTATAGATACTCATATAGGTAACAGAATACAGACAAAAGCAGAAAAATGGATATTACAGAATATATGGTTGTTATAGAATGGATAGCAGTAGCGACGGGCTTATTATTTATCGTATTGATGATAATGGAGAATATATGGACGTGGATATTCGGTATCATATCCTCAGCATTATTCGTCTATATCATGTATCAGAACCAGCTGTACTCTGAGTCATTGCTCTATGTGATCTATGTATTGATAGGTATATATGGATGGTATAAGTGGAGTGATAAGTCGAGTGATACGATTAAGATAAGGACGGCGAGTAAGGATACTTTGATGGTCATTATAGGATTAGGTATCGTTTTGACATTTGCTTTAGGTACTCTGATGAAGCAATTGATGACGGATTCTTTCAGTCCATATTGTGATGCTTTCTCATCTGTATTTGGACTGATAGCCAGTTATATGGAGGCTCAGAAGTGGGTGAGTGCTTGGTTGTTTTGGATCGTTATTAATGCCTTCTCCATATGGCTGTACTTGAGCAGGGAGCTTAATGTCTCATCCATTCTTATGATTGTCTATTTTGTATTGTCTATAGCGGGATTCTTTGCATGGCGCCGCAGCTATCATATGAGCCTAAGAACACAATCGTAAGCTATGATACTCATCACGGGTCCAGAATCTACAGGCAAGTCCACACTTGCACAACAACTATCAGAACATACGGGTCGTGAGTGGATGCCTGAGTATGGGAGGACCTATCTGGAAGAGCATGGTCCTCATTATACCTACGATGACATAGAGATCATGGCACTCAGACATGCGGAGCAAGTACTTGCTGCTCGTGATAATGAGTTGATATTAGATACTTATCTATTAAATTATAAAATCTGGTCTGAGTATAGATATGATAAAGTGAGTCCAGAGATCATAAGGTTAATGTCAGAATGCTCATTTGATCATGTCTTACTTATGCGTCCAGATGTTCCGTGGGAATATGGACCCTATAGAGAGAACCCTGATGATCGAGGGGTCTTGTTTGATATCTATGTGAAGGAGATGGCAGTACTGGGATGGGCCTATACTATTGTTGATGGAATAGGGGATGAGCGGTTTGAGAATGCGTTAGAGGCTATAAATAATGGGAGCTTGTAGAGAAATGTGTTACAAGTGGTAAATGTTATTTTTTTGAGAAAATTAGTATCTCAAATAGAATCCAAAGCATAAATAACTATCATTACGGCATTCCATATAGAGGTATGTGATATATCAGAAATTTATTATTTCACTGAGTATTTTAATAAGTATGAAAAGATTTGTCTTCATAGTAGTATTGATTCATATAGCAATAATATCCTTTGCCCAAGATTCAAATATTCAAGATTTGGATATGTCTGAGGGAGAATTAATAAGTGGGTTAAGTAACGTTGATCCAGAAATACGAGAGCAATGTGCTATCAAAATTGAAAATTTATTAAGTAAGGGCTTAAATGTTATCCAAGAAGGCAACATAGTAGAATATCCCCCTG
>CALLAG010000083.1 GCA_938002705.1 uncultured Saprospiraceae bacterium
CCTATGATGAATACCACGCCTACAAATGGAGGCAGATACTCTAAGGCAATAAGTGGATACAGCTGATCTGTTTTTTCTGGAATACTGATACCCAAGTCGGCTGCATAGACGTATAGAATAGCTCCCAGGCTTAAAAAAAGAATATTAGCAAATATGAGTATGATACTAAATACAAAAATATTCTTCTGTGCATCTCCCAAAGTTCTGCATGTAAGGTTCTTCTGCATCATGTCTTGATCTAACCCCGTCATAACGATCGCTATGAGTGCACCTGACAGAAACTGCTTGAAGAAATTATTAGGATCAGACCATCCATTTTCAAAAAAGAGAACTTGACTTAATCCAGCTCCGTCTATCTTATCTCTCATACCTGCGATGCTCACATCCATACTGTCACAGATAAAATATATCGTCAGACTCACAGCCACTAACATCGTCACCGTCTGGATGGTATCCGTCCAGACGATAGTCTTAATGCCTCCACGAAAAGTATATATCCATATCAATAATAGCGTAATAAATATCGTCATCTCAAATGACACACCAAGAGGACCAAATACAAATGGATGTAATACCATGGCTACTAAATACAATCTAAACGAGGCACCAATAACTCTCGACAATAGAAAATATAATGCACCAAACTTATAGGACCTTACTCCAAATCGATCTTCCAGATAACCGTATATAGAAGTCAAATTCATGCGGTAATAGATGGGCATCAGTACCAATGCGATGACCGCATAGCCTACAAGGTAGCCCATCACCATCTGCATATATGAGAAAGCCTGATTAGCACCTCCAGCACCTACGACTCCAGGTATAGATATAAATGTCACCCCTGATAGCGAAGCCCCTATCATCCCGATAGCGACAAGAATCCACGGTGACGACTTATCCGCTCTGAAGAATGTATCACTACTCGCTTTTCGGCTCGTGAAGTATGAGACGAAGTACAGCATGATAAAATATATACTTATCGTGAGGAGTATATAGATGGGTTTGATGCCTATTGTTTCCATTAGGGCTAATATAGCAATACCAAATAAGAACTTTAGCTAATATGCGATTTAGCATATGTAAGAATCTCTGCATATAGCTTATCCCAACCCGGCCAGCCTTCAGTACTATAGAAAGAACTGTTATGCCATATCAAGCTGAAGGTGCCATTCACAGCCTTGATGTCACCTATTATCGACTTAGCGATTCTAAAGGCTACTGAGGGATCACCTTTGCTGACTCTACGAAGTGTCACGTCCATTAATGCAAAAGGTTGTACGACTAAGTCCGTTACCTTATCACCAGCCACGTCATACCAATTATAAGCTCGCGAAGTACCCGCTCTGAAACCTAACACATCAGGATACCCCATAGAGTAGTCTGTTGTTATACCACTTTTGATAAGATAGTCGTAAGTATCAGGTAGTTTCATTCTTAAGAAATGCTGTCTTGATGTAGTGATTTTTCTATCTATAATTTTTTCTAATCTCTGCTTCTGAGATGTGATCAATTCTACATCCTTATATGAATTATATGAGGGATGTATGCCTATCTCATTATTGGCCGCTAAGGCATCTATCACTTTAAGAAACTCTGGATTATCAGGAGACAATGATCTATCATACTGCGTCCGCTCACTTGTTAGGATAAAGTATCTACAGTCGAGACCATTCATCTCATGACATTCTTGTATGAATGCATAAGTATCAAATGGATCATGAGGAGCTGCTCTATCTTTTAATTTCTGAATATTAGCAGTCAAAATATCTCTGGCAGTAGACCCTAATTTATTAATGATCCCTTTAGCTTTGAAAGCAAAGATATGATCTATATCGACAGTAGAGACGACATTAAACTGATCTACAATCTTTAATTCTATACTATAAAAAGTAGCGATTATTTTATAAAATTCTTGTAGCCATATATCTACAATCGGTTTATGGAGTAGATTTTTATTGTGTAAAAAACTTGACGCAGAGCTATATCGTCCATGCTCGTCCAAGTCTGTACTACTGTACTCCTCTACCCTATTAAGCAAATAAAAAATAGCTGCAATAAAATCAAAATTAATAGCTTGGTCTACGAAAATTAATTCTGAATGAAAATCAGAAAATTGCTTTGACTCAAAATAATTTGAATAAGGAATATTGATTGTAGATGGCAGAATAATATCAGAATAATTGATAAGTACATCAGCATCAGATGATAAGAACAAATCATAATCATCAGTGACACTATATACAATATTCTCAACGCCTCCTAATATAAAATCAAAGACATAATTAATCTTAGGACTGACTGCTTGGCTATATATGTCTATTGTGATCATCTATCGATATACGGATACTCAATATGAGAAAGATATAAACCCTCTGCAGGAACGGACCAAGCATGCTCCAATCTCTTTTGATTATCCAGGGCTTCTATAAGCTCTTGTATTGGATATTTTCCTATTCCTACGTTGATACACATTCCGACGAGCATCCTGACCATGCCACGCAGAAATCTATTAGCAGTCACGTGGTAGACTAATCTTCCATTATCGAGTTCTTCCCACTCAGATCTCATCATCGTACACTTGTGATGATCGACTTGTGTGTGTGATTTACAAAAGGTGAAAAAATCTGAATAATCAAGAATGACTTCGGCAGCCTCTCTCATCAATACGAGATCTGGCTTAAGTGATTGGTCATACTTATAGGATCTCCCTACGAGGAATGGATCTTTATGGAAATGCATATAATACTCATAAGATCGGCTTACTGCATCATATCGTGCATGTGCTTCACTATCAACTCTATACACCTTTTTAAATCCAAGACTTAAAGGCGTAATCCCATTCAACTTATACAATAGAAAATCATCATCATACTTATCAGGATCAAGATCTACATGCATGTAATATTGTGAAGCATGGACACCAGCATCTGTTCTTCCGCATCCTACTACTGAGACAGCTTGCCCATAGATCCTAGAGAGTGTCTCTTCTATCACAGCTTGTATAGTTACGGCATTATTCTGTATCTGCCAGCCTGCATAATCGGTGCCATCATAAGCTAATTCTATGAGATATCTTTGTGTCATCTATTGTATATCATTAATTCTTAGTTGATACTGAGGACCTAAAAATACAAAAGAGGCGACTATTTCTAATCATCCTCTTTTTATCCTGTGTAGGGATAAAAACCTCGACATAACATTGATAATCAATGCTATTGTCGGGTTTTGTAAAGTGTAAAGCTGGTTTTATTCGATTAATATCATGTGTTTGGTTGCAGTGAGTCCTCTACTTTCTATCTTGTAGTAGATTAATCCTGTAACGCCGATATCTTCTTTAGTTAGTGTGATCTCATTATATCCTCGCGTACCATCTACATTCATAGTCTTAATAAGTTGTCCACTTACATTGTATAGACTGAACGAGACATCACCACTTTCTGGCAATTCAAATCCTATCGTTGTCCTTTGACTGAATGGATTAGGTTCATTTTGGTAGAGATCAAATTGTACTTCAGAACTTTCTCTAAGTACAATATCTCTTATGTCCAATTCTGTGCCAACATAGGCTTCTGATCGGATATAATCCGAATTAATTTCTATCATCTCAGAAATCCACCCACTTCGCTGAGCTCTGACAGTAATAGACAATATATCAGAATCATTATTGATAGGATAATCGGTATTATGAGAGATTATCATCCCTTCATTATCTATGATATTATAATTCTCATCATACATATCTCTACCGCTACAGCTGATGATATCTAATCCATCAGTAACGAAGCTTAATTGATAACCAAATAGCGTCTCACATTCTGTACTCAACTGTATAGTCGCCTCTGTTCCTTCTTCGATATATGCATCTTCATAACTTAATTCTATGTACTTATTATTTCTAAGTTCTGATGCTTGACTGACAACATTAGGTACAGTAGAATTATTGACATCACCTACTTTGACCGCAATAAAATCTTGATCAAGTCTATCATCTATTAGGTTATTGATTTTAATCTCCTCAGTATATTTCCACCACTGATTGATGTCTAAGTCATCAGACTCATCTACAAACTTCCATGAGCCGTTATTAGGAAATTCGTTTTCAAATCCCAAAATAACTTTTCGTAATTGTATCAAGTCAATAGCTGTTATCGCTTTATCATTAGATACATCTGCGGCTATCATCTTATACGGACTATCTAGTAATTCATCATTAAGGATATGCTTCTGTATCAATATCAAGTCGAATGTACTCACACCGTTAAGGTAATCATCATTCTTGTCTCCTCTTACATCATATTGGTTAAGGATAGGATTCTCATAGAATGCATACTCCCCTCTCTCATTAGTGATTACTTTATTCTGTATTCCAGTATTCGCATTATACAATTGTGATTCTACATTCTGTACGGCCTCACCATACTCAGTATATATACGCCCACTTATAGAGGCGAGTCCTTCAGAATCATTATCTACAACAGAAAGCTGTACTCTACAGAAATCGTAATTACCACACTCATCCCAGACATATACATTGAGTATCACAATACCATCAACATCAATATCTGATGCAGATATCACCCTTCCAGAAGTCAGTTCTTCAGCGTCCCATATGTCAGCTGTGGAGTCATTATAATTATCCAAGTCTGCAGTCAATCCTGTAAGTGGATCATAATAAGAATCATTAGATGGCGGCGCTATCTCTGAGAATGTATATCGCAATGATGCACTACCTGTACAGTTATCACTACTTCCGAGGTTCAGGTCTTTAGCCCATATCTCGACAGTGCCATTGTCCATAGTAGCTGTAGATACATTGATACAATACGGTGTTGGTGCCTTGGCATCTATGACTATAAAGCTGTATGATCTCTCGGTGATATTCTCACACGCATCTGTGACAATATAAGAGATGCTGTGTCCAGCCTTGCTTGCAGGTACGTTACTTAATATTGTAAATAGAGAATCGCCAGAAATAGTTATATCAGTCTCTCTTACATCAATAAATCCATCACTAAAGTAATCGACCTCTATACGCCATTCTAATACGTCGTCATTACAAATAGCATTATCAGTCGCTAATGCTGCTAGTGTAACAGATGGTGCCGTACATCCAGACGTTATAGAAAATTCAAGATTATTCTCAGCCTCTATAACAGGTGCTTGATCATCAGTCACTGTTATTACTTGTCTATACGTGTATATACCACTCTGATTATTACTCTGCTCATACTCACACCAATCGATAACTGTATGCGTATTAAATATCTTATAACATGCATGATCTACATTCCGTATGGTATCAGATTCTACTGTCGATGCGGTCTTACCACAAGGACTCTTATCAAATATAGGCACACCAGGATCTACAACGCTACAATCAGATTCTATATCAGCTGGCCATATGATATCCTGAGGATCAAATGGATCTACTGGTGTCACGACGAAGTATTGCTCACATATCAGCTGACTACCATCAAGAAAGGATCTCTTTAATGCTCCATAACCACAAGTCTCATCATAAGGAGGAACTATATCAAACGAGCCATCTCCATCGACATCATATCTCGGGGATACACTAGCTGACTTCTGAGTAGGCACTGTATTCTC
>CALLAG010000084.1 GCA_938002705.1 uncultured Saprospiraceae bacterium
AGCTACCACAAGATTTCCTATCGATTCCGCGATACGGTTCAGTAAGGAGCCGGACTATCGTGTGTGGAAAGATCGACTACATATCCATGGATTAGACCTCAGACATATACCGAGCGTAGAATTATTCTGTAATTATATAGAATCAAAATACGATCGACTCGACGTACTGATTAATAATGCAGCACAGACGGTAAGACGTCCTGCTGGTTTCTATAATCATCTGATGCCTAATGAGAAATTAGATTATAATGAGCTGACTGAAGATGTGAGAACCTTATTATCTGATCATAATGATTGTATACATCAGCTACAGAATACAGATGCTCATGAAGTCACTCGACAAAATAAGAACTTACCTGTCACGTGGCATGGCCAGCAAGTAGGACTGGGTATCGTTGCATCTGCAGAACTATCACAAATTCCATATAGTATCGATAACAGCCTTAGTTCTGAAGAGGTATTCCCGATAGGACAATTGGACGCAGATCTGCAGCAAGTCGATCTCAGAACGACTAACAGCTGGAGATTGAAGTTAGGTGAGATCAATACAACAGAGATGATAGAAGTTCAGTTGGTTAATTCTGTAGCACCTTTCGTCTTATGCAATCGCCTGGCTCATCTGATGAAAAAAGAGAATACAGGAATGAAGCACGTCATTAATGTATCTGCGATGGAAGGCAAATTCCATAGATTCAAAAAAGAAGATAGACATCCACATACCAATATGGCCAAGGCGGCATTGAATATGATGACCCATACAGCGGCGTCAGATTTTGCTAAGTATGGTATCTATATGAACGCCGTAGATACAGGATGGGTTACGGATGAAGATCCAGTATTATTGGCTAAGAAAAAAGAAGAACTGCACGACTTTCAGCCACCATTAGATATTGTCGATGGTGCTGCGAGAGTCCTCGATCCATTATTCGATGGTATCAATACGGGTAAGCACTGGTGTGGAAAGTTTCTTAAGGATTATCGTCCTATCGATTGGTAGGGGAGGTAATGGCCATATTGGTAGATATTCATTTTGATTGGAAGTTAAACTCAAAATAGTTTATATTTGGAAATATATTTCTAAAATAATTATTCTATATGAAATCTGAATCATTTGGAGAATTCATTAGGCGACTAAGGATTGAGAAGAATCTCTCCTTGCGGATTGTTGCTGCAGAGATAGATATAGACCAATCTACGCTCTCTAAAATAGAGAGAAACGAGAAGCAAGCTCCTGAATATATAGTAGAACCCTTAGCACGATTGTTTGATCAGGATGTCAGATCTCTTGAGGTTAAGTACCTAAGCGAGAAAGTTTATTATGATGTAAAAAACAAAGCGTCCTCAATAGAGGCGTTAGAAGATGCTATTAAGCGTTTAAAATTTGAAGGAACCGGAACACTTATTAACGATAAGCGAGAAGCTCTTTTTAGTAAAATAAGAGAATACTTGAAAACCACACCTATAGAGAAAGCTTGGATATTTGGTTCATTTGCAAGGAATGCAGAAAAGTATGATAGTGATATAGATCTACTTGTAAGATTTGAGAAGAATCACAATTTAGATTTATTCGAGTATATCGGTATTACACATGAGCTGGAGGATCTTCTTGGTAGAAAAGTAGATGTAGTAGAAGAAGGGAAACTGCAACCAAAAATATCTAAGAAAGTAAAGTCAGAGAAAAAATTGGTGTATGCAAGGTGAAGAAGATATACATCGCTTGAAAGATATAAAGTTAGCTATCAAGAAAATAAAAAAATATACTAAAGACTTAACTTTTGAAGAGTTCCAAAGTAATGAACTTGTACAAGATGCTGTCTTCAAGAATTTTGAAATCATAGGTGAAGCGTCTTATAAAGTATCTAAAGTAACGAAAGAAAAAAATACAGATATTGAGTGGAGGAAGATGGAAGCCTTACGGCATAAGTTAGTTCACGATTATTATAAGATTGACTTAGCCATAGTGTGGAACACTAAAGAGAAAAGACTTCCTGATTTGTATAAATCAATAAGTAAGGTTGTTAAGAACCTGAAGTCCAAGAAGTAATTTATCTCAAATAATTTCCCTAATGAAATATTTATAATTAGCTTGATAATGAGTAGCAATTATGCTACCTTTAGAATGTGACTGCTAAGGAGTAGAAAAGCTAATTATAGCGAAAGGCTGGTTATTCATCAGGCAGAAAGGCAGTCATAAGGTTTATAAGCATTCACAGATTAATGGTATTGTTGTCGTTCCTTTTCATGGAAAGAAAGATATACCTGCTGGTACTTTAAATTCTATTTTGAAAAAAGCTCAGTTAAAATAATTATGAAAAAACTTAATGCTATAATTGAAAGAAATGAAGATGGCTACTATGCATATGTGGAGCAACTTGACGGATGTGTAGCAGGAGGTTTGACTTATAAGGAAGTGAAAGAGAATTTGGAGGACATCATTAATATTTTCATTGATGAAGATCAAGAATTACAACAAAAATATAAGACGGGTTATACTCTTAAGTTTGAAGTCAGCCTACAATCTGTTTTTGATTTAATTCCTGAAATCAATATTAGCCAGTTAGCTAAATTAGGGAAATTAAATCCTGGATTACTTCGTCAATATGTCTCAGGAAGTAAAGTAGCTTCAGAGTCTCAAGCTAAGCGAGTAATGGAGGCTATTGATAAGCTGGCTCATAAATTAAATTCTATAACTATAACTGTGTAGGTAGTTTTGGAACTTCGTGTTACTTGTCCAAAATAAAGACTTTATAATCCAAAACTTATACCCTGAAAGACCTACTCCTCATAACGCCCCCATTCACACAACTGAATACTCCTTATCCTGCGACAGCCTACCTCAAAGGCTTTCTCAATACGAAAGATATATCTGCCTATCAGATGGATCTCGGAATAGAAGTTATTCTTAAGATGTTTTCTCGTGAGGGATTAGTAAATGTTTTTGATATAGCATCTAAGTCTGAGAATATACCTTCTAAGAATGCATCCAGGATCATACACCTGTGTGACGCTTATATAGAGAGTATAGATGAAGTCATAGCATTTCTACAAGGAAAGAACAATACGCTCGCAAGAAAGATATGCTCAGGATCATACTTGCCACAAGCTAGACGATTTGATGAGATGAATGATATGGAGTGGGCTTTCGGATCTATGGGAATACAGGATAAAGCGAAGTATATAGCGACTCTATATATAGAAGACATTGCAGACTTTATAAAAGAGCTTGTAGATGAAGATTTTGGCTTCAGCAGATATGCTGAGAAGATAGGCATGAGTGCC
>CALLAG010000085.1 GCA_938002705.1 uncultured Saprospiraceae bacterium
CTCTCTTTTCTTGCTTGGGTATTGAATCCGACACCTTGACCAAAATCTTTAAGTTGTCTTGCTCCTATGTTAGATGTCATGATTATCAATGTATTCTTGAAATCTACTTTTCTTCCAAGGCCATCAGTAAGCTGACCATCATCGAATACTTGAAGCAAAATGTTATATACATCCGGGTGAGCTTTCTCTATCTCATCTAAGAGTATAACTGAATACGGCTTACGTCTGACTTTCTCTGTTAACTGTCCACCTTCTTCATATCCCACGTATCCTGGAGGCGCTCCTATAAGTCTACTTAACGAGAACTTCTCCATGTACTCTGACATATCGATTCTTATAAGTGCATCTTCAGAATCAAATACATGCCTCGCTAATACTTTAGCTAACTCGGTCTTACCTACACCGGTAGGTCCTAAGAATATAAATGTCCCGATAGGCTTAGATGGATCCTTAAGACCTAATCTGTTCCTCTGGATCGCTTTACTGATCTTCTCGCAAGCACTATCTTGACCGATCACAAATTTCTTGATCTTATCAGTCATCCCTACAAGTTTTTTGTTTTCTTGCTGAGCTACTTTTGTTACTGGTATCCCAGTCATCATAGATACAACTTCCGCTATATCATCATCATTGACAGGGTATTTAGCGGCTTTTGACTCATCTTCCCACTCTTTTTTGCTCGTCTCTAACTTTTTAATGAGTTTGGATTCTTGATCTCTTAGGTCTGCTGCTTTTTCATACTGTTGATTTTTTACAGACTGATTCTTAGCTTCTTTTACGACTTCTATCTTTCCTTCAAGGTCTTCTATATACTTGGGTACATGTATATTTTTCAGGTGTGTCCTTGCACCCACCTCATCCAGTACATCTATTGCTTTGTCTGGGAAGAATCTGTCTGTTATATATCTGTTAGATAATTTGACACAAGCGTTAATGGCTTCAGAAGAATATATAACGTTGTGGAAATCTTCATATTTGGACTTAATGTTATTCAGGATCTCTACCGTCTCTTCCGCTGAAGGCGGTTCTATGAGTACTTTCTGGAATCTTCTCTCAAGTGCTCCGTCTTTCTCTATATACTGTCTGTATTCGTCGAGAGTAGATGCACCTATGACTTGGAGTTCACCTCTTGCTAATGCAGGCTTGAATATATTAGAAGCATCTAATGATCCTGTAGCACCACCGGCACCTACGATAGTATGTATCTCATCTATAAATAAAATGACATCTCTTGTTTTCTCGAGCTCATTCATGATAGCTTTCATCCTTTCTTCGAACTGTCCTCTGTACTTTGTTCCGGCTACTAATGCAGCAAGATCAAGCATGACGATCCTCTTTCCGAATAAGGTTCTGCTTACACGTCTTTGTATTATCCTTAGTGCAAGGCCTTCAGCTATAGCTGTCTTACCAACTCCAGGTTCTCCTATGAGAATGGGGTTGTTCTTCTTTCTTCTACTTAGTATCTGTGATACCCGCTCTATCTCAGTCTCACGACCAATTATTGGGTCTAACTTATCTTCTTCTGCGAGCTTAGTGATATCTCTACCGAAATTATCTAATACGGGAGTACGAGATTTTGTATTGGTTTTTCTTCTTGAGAATGCATCATCATCGCTCTCTTCCATAGGTGGTAGATCAGACTCACTGGCAGAGACTATATCAGAATAATCTGAAGTCTCCTCTTGATTGACATATTCTAGCTCATTCTTGTATATGGCATAATCGATCTCAAATTCATCTAAGATGCCTGAAGCTGTATTTTCTCCTATTTTAAGTATTGATAGCATAATATGTTCTGGGTTTATTTCTTCTTGCTTTAATGACTTTGCCTCTAAGAATGAGACCTTTAGTGCTTTTTCAGCATGCTTATTAAGAGGAATGCTGCCTACGTTAAGTTGAGAGTTAGTCCCACGCTTATTCTGTATAGAAGACTCTATCTTGTATTTTAACTCATATAGATCTACGTCTAATGAGTCTAATACTTTTATAGCCACACTGTCTTTATCCTTTATCATACCAAGAAGAAGATGCTCAGTACCGATAAAGTCATTTCCTAATCGAATGGCTTCATCCCTACTTATAGAGATTATCTTCTTAACTTTTGGTGAAAACTTACTATTCATCTTTCTACATTTATATCACTCAATAATATTAAGAATTATTAACATATGTCTCAAATTCTCAATTAATAATGCCTAAAAACTATACCATCTTAAGTATTGCGACATTATGTCTATATTGCCTGTCAATATAGCGTATTTGCTATGTTGTTGCATGGCATTAACGCATGATTATCGCATATTGTTAATGAAATAATATAAAAATGCTAAAATGGATGCATTTTTATAAAATTGAAGAACTAAATTTGCCCACTTAAAGATTCAATATGAAGTTTGTTATCGACAAGCAAGAAAAGTATTTACTTCTTCAACTGAATGAAGACAACCTTAATTCACTGATTGCACCTGACCTCAAGTCGGAGTTTGTATTTCTCTGTAATGAAGGTGTTAAGAATTTAATTCTTGACCTATCTGAAGTTAAGTACGTAGATTCCTCAGGCCTGAGTGCTATCCTCACAGCTAACAGGTTATGGAGCGAGCAAGGCACTTTCGTTCTTACAGGAGTTAAGCATCCGAGTGTTGTGAAGCTTATAGAGATCTCAAGACTCGAAAGTATATTTAAGATTATACCTACAGTAGAGGAGTCTATAGATTTTGTCTACATGCAAGAGATCGAGAAAGAACTCAAAGCAGAAGAGGAATAATATTCTTTATGAAAGATTTTGAGTTAACCATTCTTGGCAGTAACTCAGCGCTTCCCGCCTATGGCCGATTTCCTACAAGTCAGATACTAAGGTATGATAATGAGCTTATGCTCATAGATTGTGGTGAGGGCACTCAGATGAGAATGTCTCATTATAAGATCAAGCGTAATAAGATTTCTGTTATTTTCATAAGTCATCATCATGGGGATCATCTCTATGGTCTTCCTGGGGTCATCACATCGATGAATCATTCTGGGAGGGTATTGCCACTTAAGGTCATAGGACCTAAAGGCATAAAAAAATATTTAGATGTGGTCTTTGAGATAGGAGAGATACATCTCAATTTTGACTTTTCGGTCATTGAGATTGACAATGATGCATTAAGTATCATATACGAGAATGATAATATTATTGTCAAGTCATTTCCAGTCTATCATAGGATACCTACTTACGGCTACAAGTTCTATGAAAAGCAAAGACCACTTAATATCAGAAAAGAATGCATCTCTCAATATAATCTGTCTATAGAAGAGATCAAGCTTCTTAAGAGTGGAAGTAATGTAGAAAGAGAAGAGGTGACAATCAAGTTTGAAGATTGTACAATAGGTCATAATAGCTTAAGAACCTACGCATACTGCGCTGACTCCATAGTCAATGACTCACTCATACCTATAGTGGAAGGCAGTGATCTGCTTTATTTCGAGACGACATATATGCATGACTTACAAGTACAAGCTCGAGAGCGAGGACATGCTACAAGCGTGGAAGCAGCGACCTTAGCTAAGAAAGCTAAAGTTAAGAAACTAATTACTGGACATTATTCATCTCGGTATAAGGATGTGCAGCCTTTAGTAGATGAAGCTAAAGCCGTCTTTGATAATGTGATCATGGGCTACGACGGGGTCGTTGTTAGCTTATAAAAAATGAACTGAATAGGGCACTTAAGCAGCACTACACTGTTAAGATATTGGTTATTTACTAGCTTATTTGAATCCAAGAATGTAATAACAGTTTAGCATTACAGTTAATTTAACTAAGTCTGCACGCTGTTCTTTTTGACTTTCTTTAAGCTTTTATAGCCTTATTTTATGCTTAATTTTTCTCTCGCCGAGGGGCTTTCATTCTTGTCTTGAAACAAGAACGAAACAATGAAGACGATGAATGTCGCCATCCCGATCACAGCATCGGGAGAAATTCAAGGCTTTACCCATTTCTTAACGCCAAATCA
>CALLAG010000086.1 GCA_938002705.1 uncultured Saprospiraceae bacterium
ACGACTCGTATTGACGATTTTGGCATTTCTCAGAATCAGGGTAGCTTAAGTAAGATCAATATGCTTAACTTTGATATCGGCTATGAGTTGTTTCATGATTTTTATTTTGATATCAGAGCACTGTGGAGAAGGGATAAAAACGTGGATCTCAACGATATCAACACAACATACATAGGCGGAGGAATTAGATACAACATTTACAATACTAACATAGATTATTGATATGCGGACATTAGCAGAGATTTGTAAAGAAAGAATACTGGTATTAGATGGTGCTATGGGCACTATGATACAGAGGTATAAGCTCAAGGAAGAGGACTATAGGGGAGAAAGGTTCAAGGACTTCCATACGGACGTTCAGGGCAATAATGACCTCCTAAGTATCACCAGACCTGATATCATAGAAGCGATACATAAAGAATACTTAGAAGCAGGTTCTGATATTATAGAGACTAATACTTTCAACGCTACGAGCATATCTCAGGCAGATTATGATATGCAAGAATATGTCTACGAGATCAATCTTGCTGCTGCACAGATAGCTAAGAAAGCATGCCAGGATTATACTGCACTCAATCCTGATAAGCCAAGATACGCTGCAGGAGCTCTCGGTCCTACCAATGTTACAGCCTCTATGTCACCAGACGTCAATGATCCAGGTTATAGAAAAATAACTTATGATCAACTCGTAGATGCCTATTATGAGCAAGTCTCAGGTCTCGTAGAAGGAGGCGTAGACATCATATTAGTAGAGACTATTTTCGATACACTTAATGCTAAGGCCGCTTTATTTGCAGTAGATAAGTATTTCGATGAGAAAAACATCAAGCTACCTATCATGGTATCTGGTACTATAACTGATGCAAGTGGTAGAACGCTAAGTGGCCAGACAGTAGAAGCTTTCTGGATATCCCTATCACATATAGAGCTATTCAGCATAGGGCTTAACTGTGCATTGGGTGCACAAGAGATGCGACCGTACATACGTAATCTCTCCGAGATAGCTAACTGCTATACCAGTGCATACCCTAACGCAGGATTGCCTAACGAACTCGGAGAATACGACCAGTCTGCAGAAGAAATGCAACAATATATAAAGGATTTCGCCGCAAGTAATTTTGTCAATATCATAGGCGGCTGCTGTGGAACCACTCCAGAACATATCGCAGCTATGGCCAAAGCTGTAGAAGGTGTCAAACCAAGAATTGTTCCTGAAACAGAAGCACTTCCTCAATATTCAGGATTAGAGCCACTCATCGTAAGGGAGGATTTAAATTTTATAAATATAGGAGAAAGAACCAATGTAACAGGCTCTAAAAAATTTGCAAGACTGATCAAAGAAGGTAACTTCTCAGAAGCACTATCAGTCGCTAACCAACAAGTCGAAGGGGGAGCCCAGATCATAGATGTCAATATGGACGAAGGACTCCTAGACTCTAAGCAAGCCATGAAAGATTTTCTTAATCTTATAATGGCAGAGCCTGATATCGCTAAGTTACCGATCATGATAGATTCTTCTAAGTTTGAAGTTATCGAAGAAGGCCTGAAAGTAGTACAGGGAAAATGTATTGTGAATTCGATCTCAATGAAAGAAGGTGTTGAGGCATTTAAGCAACAAGCTAAGCTTGTCAGAAGATATGGAGCAGCAGTCGTCGTTATGGCCTTTGATGAAGATGGCCAAGCAGATACTATAGAGCGTAAAGTAAGTATATGCAAGCGTGCTTACGACATACTTGTCAATGAGATAAACTACAAGCCACAAGACATCATATTCGACCCTAACATATTCGCCGTAGCGACAGGAATAGAAGAACATAATGAGTATGCTATTAACTTTATAGAAGCAACAAGACAGATTAAGGAGCAGTGTCCTGGAGCTCTTATTAGTGGAGGTGTGAGTAATATTTCATTTTCATTCAGAGGTAACAATGTCGTGAGGGAAGCCATGCATACCGTATTCCTATATCATGCTATCAAAGCAGGGATGGACATGGGTATAGTCAATGCCGGTATGATGGAAATATATGAAGAGATCCCTAAAGACCTACTGGTATTAGTAGAGAATGTATTGTTCAATAAGAAAGAAACAGCAACAGATGAGCTATTAGATTATGCATCAAGAGTCAAGGGTGGTGGTAAGAAGCTTGAAAGAGATCTGTCATGGAGAGAACAAGATGTAGTTAAGCGTCTAGAATATTCTCTTGTAAAGGGTATAGACGACTTTATAGTAGAAGACACAGAGGAAGCAAGAAAAATGCATGACAAAAGTATACATGTCATCGAAGGACCACTTATGGATGGTATGAATGTCGTAGGCGATCTATTCGGAGCAGGAAAAATGTTTTTGCCTCAGGTCGTTAAAAGTGCTAGGGTAATGAAAAAATCTGTAGCCTACCTTACACCATTTATAGAAAATGAAAAAGATACCCTAAGTGCAAGTAGTAAAGGAAAAATTCTCATGGCCACTGTCAAAGGTGATGTTCATGATATAGGGAAAAATATTGTAGGTGTTGTACTCGCTTGTAACAATTATGACATCGTTGACCTTGGGGTTATGGTCTCTGCTGAGAAGATTATCTCTACAGCTATCCAAGAGAACGTAGACATCATAGGTCTTAGTGGGCTTATCACCCCGTCGCTTGATGAGATGGTATTTGTCGCATCAGAACTTGAGAGACAAAATCTTAAAATTCCATTACTCATAGGAGGAGCTACGACGTCGAAAACCCATACAGCTCTCAAAATAGATCCCGCCTATACTGGACCCGTAATCCATGTTCTCGATGCCTCTAAGAGTGTAGGTGTTGCTTCAGAATTATTATCAGAAGACGTGGAGAAAAAAGTAGCTTATACTACTGATATCAAAAAAGACTATGATAACTTAAGAATAAAAAGAGCCAGCAACGCCAAGACTAAAAAACTCCTTCCGATAGGACAAGCTCGAGGGCGAAAATTTGAGATTAACTGGAGTAACTATACACCACCTAAGCCAAATTTTACGGGTGTTAAGTATTACGAAAACTATTCTATAGAGGAATTATCAGATTATATTGACTGGACACCATTCTTCAGTAGCTGGCAGCTCAGAGGAAAGTACCCTATGATATTCGATGATAAAGTGATCGGTGTAGAAGCTAAGAAACTATACAATGATGCACAGAGTATGCTCCGTAGAGTCATAGATGAAAAGTGGCTGACAGCAAAAGCAGCAGTTGGAATTTTTCCTGCCTACTCAGATAATACTGATTCTATACACTTGCATAATGGTGACAGAGTACCATTCATGCAGTTGCATCAGATGAGACAGCAAGTCAAAAAAGCAGATGGACTGCCATATTATAGCCTTTCAGACTTTATAGCTACAGAAGAATCTGGACTTGAGGACTACATGGGAGCCTTTGCAGTTACCGCAGGTGTAGGCATAGAAAAGTGGGTCAAAAAATTCGAAGATAATCACGACGACTATTCTGCTATAATGCTTAAGGCCATCGCAGATAGACTAGCAGAAGCATTAGCAGAGAGAATGCACTTACTCATCAGAAGAGAATTATGGGCATACGACTCTGCAGAGTCCTTAAGTAATGAAGATCTTATCTCAGAAAAATATAAAGGTATCAGGCCAGCACCAGGATATCCTGCGTGCCCTGAACATTCAGAAAAAGAAAAATTATTCACACTACTTAACGTACAGAATAAGGTTAATATATCACTGACAGAATCTTACGCTATGTATCCGGCAGCTTCTGTAAGTGGTTGGTATTTTTCTCATCCTGACAGTAAGTATTTTGGTATAAATGTAGTAGGAGAAGATCAAGTTAATGATTATGCACAACGTAAAAATATAAGTACTGACGCTGCCAAAAAGTTATTAGGGCACCTAATGTCATAGTAAATTGTAATTTTATAGTATGCCTGCACAATCATCTTCTGACATGTCGCTCAAGGAATTATTCCTAAAGTTACAGACATACATTTCTGCCATTACAAGTCGGTGGTTGATGTTGTGCTTATTTGGATTTGGATTTGCATTCTTATTTCTGATAGCTAATTTTAACATAAAGCCCCAATACACGGCTAATCTAAGCTATATGCTTAACGAGGACGAGTCAGGAGGCTTAGGAGGGATAAGCGCTATGTTGGGGCAGTTTGGTCTAGGGATGGGTAGCTCAGAGTCTAATCTTGATAAGATCATAGAACTCTCAAGAACAAGAAGAATTACCCAGAATGCATTATTCAATAAAAAGACACTGCATAATAACAATGACTACCTAGCTAACCACTTAATTAAATCATTAGAATATACTGGCCATTGGGCTGATAAAGGCTTGCTCTCATTCTTATCTTCTCAAGACAGCCTTAACCTTGAAGGCTTTAGATTCCTTCAAGATTCTGTAGAAAAATTTTCTCTCATAGAAAACAAGGCACTAAAGGCCTTACACCAGGTTATGGTGGGTAAGCATATGAAAGGGTCGACATTCCAGAGCACTTATTCAGAAATTACAGGTATCATGAATTTTTCTATGACAACTTCTGACCCACAGCTATCTATTCTCATTGTGAATAGTATGTATGATAATCTCAGTAAATATTACATAGAAAAATCAACGGAAAAGCAAAAATCTGATTATGCTATAATCAAATCAAAGTATGACTCCATAAGTACTGAACTTAACAATGTACAATACAGCATCGCTAGAAGCAGTGATAGAAACCAAGACATGTTCTTAAGTCAAGATCTACTACCATTAAAGAAAATGGCACAAAACGAGAGGCGATTGCAATTAATGTTAGGAGAGGCTGAAAAACAAAAGCAGATCGCTGAGCTAACACTAGGCAATAAGACGCCATATATACAAGTAATAGACAAGCCTATACTTCCTCTCAAGCCAGTCAATAAATCCAGAGTATTCTACTTTCTCTTAGGTGGATTGGTGGGTGGTTTTATAGCTATCGGTATTATTCTTATCAGAAAAATATACAGTGATATCATGCAATCATAGATATCAAACTTAATCTCTACAAATCGCTATTTTTGTAAAATGGAAAACATACATCCAATTTTCAGTAAGATTCTCAGTAGAAAAGAAAAACAGCAATTTCTTAATCAAAAATCCATAGTCATATGGATGACCGGCCTATCAGGTTCTGGCAAGAGCACCATTGCTGAAGGCTTAGAAAAAAAGCTATTTGATCATGGTTATTTTTCTCAACTTCTTGATGGCGATAATACACGAGTAGGTATCAATAATAATTTAGGTTTTAGTATAGAGGACAGGCAAGAGAACATAAGAAGAGTAGCCGAAGTCTCTAAGCTCTTTATAGAAAGTGGCATTATCTGTATCAATAGCTTTGTCAGCCCGACTATCAACATAAGGCAGTCAGCCAAAGAAATCATCGGAGAAACTAATTTTTTGGAGGTTTTTATAAATACTCCTTTAGAAATCTGCGAATCACGTGATGTAAAAGGCCTATATGCCAAGGCCCGAAGTGGTGCTATCAAAGGATTTACAGGTATAGATTCACCTTTTGAAGCGCCTAATAGCCCAGATTTAGAAGTTTTGACTGAAAACCAGAACATTAACACATCAGTAGATAAAGTTTTTAACTTTGTACTCCCATATATTTCAATAAGTTAAGTAGCCATGAATTATAATTTAAATCATATAAAAGAACTCGAATCAGAGTCTATATTCATACTCAGAGAAGTAGCTTCACAATTCGAGAATCCTGTGATCATGTTCTCAGGAGGTAAAGATTCTATTCTTATCGTACACTTGGCGTATAAGGCTTTCTTTCCCGCAAGGATTCCATTCCCATTACTCCATATAGATACTGGACATAATTTTCCAGAAACATTAGCATACAGAGATAGCCTTGTAGAAAAATTAGGCGCTAAGCTCATAGTAGGATCTGTACAAGATGCTATAAATAAAAGAATGGTTGTAGAAGAGAAAGGTGTCAATGCGAGTCGTAATGGCCTACAGACAGCTGTTCTATTAGAATCTCTTGAAAATGGTAAGTACGATGCTGCTCTAGGTGGAGCACGTCGTGATGAAGAAAAAGCCAGAGCTAAAGAAAGGTTCTTTTCTCACAGAGATGAGTTTGGTCAATGGGACCCTAAGAATCAAAGACCAGAATTGTGGAATCTATTCAATGGTAAGCACCATATGGGAGAACACTTTAGAGTATTTCCTATAAGTAACTGGACAGAACTTGATGTGTGGCAATATCTAGCAGCAGAAAAAGTAGATCTTCCTTCTTTATATTTCTCTCACGAGAGAGACGTTATCGAAAGAGAAGGGATACTTCTCGCAGACTGCGATTATATAGAAAAAAAGCCTGGTGAGAGAGTATTCAAAGAAACTGTAAGATGTCGTACCATCGGTGATATGACATGTACAGGAGTGTGGAAGTCTACAGCAAGCACTGTAGAAGAAATCATAGAAGAAGTCGCTACTACTAGAATGACAGAGAGAGGTGGAAGAACTGACGATAAGAGAAGTGAGACGAGCATGGAGGACAGAAAGAAAAAAGGATATTTCTAAAGAATTTATTTTTTTACAATTAAGATCAAAAACGGCATGAGCCAAGACACTAATAGCGAGTTACTAAGATTTACAACTGCAGGATCTGTAGATGATGGTAAGTCTACCCTAATCGGAAGACTATTGTATGATAGTAAGTCCATCTATCAGGATCAATACGAGCAGATAAAAGCAGCCAGCGAGAAACGTGGAGAAGATATCAATCTTGCCTTACTTACAGATGGGCTCAAAAGTGAAAGAGAACAAGGTATTACCATCGATGTCGCTTACAGATACTTCGCTACCCCTAAGAGAAAATTTATCATAGCAGATACACCGGGCCATATACAGTATACACGTAATATGGTCACAGGAGCCTCATCTGCCAATGTTGCACTTGTACTCATAGACGCAAGAAAAGGCGTGGTAGAACAGACTAAGAGACACGCAATCATAGCATCACTTCTACAGATACCGCATATCGTAGTATGTATTAATAAGATGGACTTAGTCGATTATGATGAAGCTGTGTATAATAAAATACAAGACGACTTCGAAAAATTTGCAGCTAAGTTAGATGTTGTAGATGTTCACTTTATTCCTATCTCTGCTTTATTAGGTGATAACGTTGTCAATAGGTCAGACAAGACACCGTGGTTTGATGGCTCTACATTGATGCACTATCTAGAAAATGTACACATCGCTAGTGATCACAACTTTATCGATGTCAGGTTTCCTGTACAATTTGTCATAAGACCTTATAAGGAAGAGTATCATGATTATAGAGGATATGCAGGTCGCATTGCAGGTGGTATTATCAAGAAAGGTGATGACGTTATGTTACTACCATCAGGGTTTACTTCTAAGGTAGCAACTATACAAGGTCCCTCTGGCGAACAAGTTGAAGCTTATCCATCAGAATCTGTAACCGTATTATTAGAAGATGATCTAGACCTAAGTAGAGGCGATATGATCGTCAGAGTTAATAATTCTCCTGAAATTACTCAAGACTTAGAAGTGATGCTTGTATGGTTTGACGGAGATAAGCCACTCTTAGTTAATGGAAAGTATGGCCTTATGCATACGACTCAGAACATTAGATGCGTCGTCAAAGAAATAAGATATAAGTTAGATATCAACTCACTACATAGAGAGCAAGAAGATCTCAATATCGGTATGAATGATGTAGCCAGAATCGTATTACGTACAACCAAGCCCGTATTCGTCGACCCATATCGTAAGAACAGAATAACTGGTAGTATGATACTAATAGACGAAGCGACTAATAGTACCGTAGGCGCTTGTATGGTAATCTAAGATATGTTTCTTTACTTTGATCTAAATTAGTCAGAGATCGAGAGTAAAGAAAAATATAGAATACTTTATAGTCAATATGATATACCTATCCAGTTCTCTCCAGAATGGATGGATATCGCCTGCACAAAGGGTGATTGGGATGTTATCATAGCCCAAGATGCTGATAATAACTTAGAAGGTGTTCTAGTATATCATATCCGTAAGTATAGAGGCTTTACCCTGATACTTATGCCACCCCAGACCTTCTATAATGGTATATACTTTCACTATAGAGATAACCCTAAGGCACATTCCAAAATATCTTTTGAGAATAATGTCACCAATAGACTTCTGTCTCAGCTACCGAGTCATGATCTCTACTACCAGCAGTATGGTCCACAGATTACTAATAACTTACCCCAGTTATGGTCCGGATATAATATCTCTACGAGATACACTTACCTAATCCAAACTCAGAACAAATCAGAGGATGAATTATGGGCTCAATTAAAAACAAAGACGAGAAATAAAATTAGAAAAGCAATAAGTCTAACCGAAGTTATCACTATAGATTTTGATACATTCTGGACACATTGCGAAAAAGCTTTTGCTATAAAAAAACAAGACATTCCATTTAATAAATCAATACTCTCTAAAGCCTATAAAACATTTAGTATAGATGGCAGATGTGAGATTAAAGCTTGTATCAATATCAAGTCCAAAAAAATATTAGCTGCAACGTATATGACTAAAGATGCATATGCTACATACTATGTTGCTGGATACTATCTCTCAGAAAAAAACGATAGCGGTGCACTATCATATCTTCTATGGGATTGTATTAAGAATTGCGATACACAAACATTTGATTTTGAAGGCAGCATGATAAAACCAGTTGAATATTTCTTCAGAGCATTCGGTGGACAACTGACACCACACTATAAAGTCTGGAAAATTAATAGCCCCTTGCTTAAATTAATTACTAAGTTCAAAAAACTTCCGTTTCTTGACTGGTGATATTATATCACAGCTAGGTGGTCGTAAGTATATCGAAAACGCTTACACTAAGAATCTTAAATGGATAGTGAAAAGCTTCACTTGTCATAGCGGTGGATCCGCAGCGTGGTCATCTGTAATAGGGACCTATACACAACCATATCTCGAAACAACTGGATATCTCATACCGACGTTATTAGAAGCATCTGATTATTTTAACAACACAGACTATGTTGAGATTGCAGAATTGCAAGAGGAATTCTTTGCTAAACATCAGAATAATGATGGATCATTTTTTAGAAGTATCAATAATAGAACTCCTATTGTCTTTGATACAGGGCAGATACTGTTAGGCCTATGCCATTTATACGATAGAAAGCCGTCTCAAAAACTTCTCTCCATAATAACTCAATGCTCACGGTGGTTATATACGTTACTATCTGAAGATGGTAGATTTGCCAACTATAATTACGGTGAGAGTCAGAGACCTGCCTACTACTCACGTATATACTGGCCAATGCTACTGGCAAAAAATATAGTACAAGATGATGAGATCAAGAAAATCAAAAATGGAGTAATCAATATAATCGATAGCCAGAATAAAAACCTTAGCTTTCCCGACTGGGGATTTGATAAAAAGCAAATGGCACTTACCCATACGATTGTATATACACTAAGAGGACTCTGGGAGTGTGGGCATATTATAAAATCACAAGCCATTATATCCAAGGTGGAGTCAACACTCACAACTCTCTGTTCTATGATTATAAATCAAGGACAATTCTGCGCTACATATAATTACGACTGGGAAGGCAATAATAAATATATCTGTAGTGCCGGTAATGCACAATTAGCTCTTCTTCTAATTAAATCAGATATAGATACTTCCATAAAGAAAGATGTTCTTCCTATTATCTTAAGACCTTTACTAACGGCCCAAAGGAAGTTTCTATTTAACAAAGGAGCAATCCCATCTTCTATTCCTATCTATGGAGAATATCAAAGATGGCGATATACCAACTGGACACAAAAGTTTTTCTGCGACGCCTTACATGCTCTATTAGTAAATCAATAATCAACCCTGAAAATATCTCCAATGCTTCTATGGTTATCAAGATCATAGAGGCTTATTAGAAAGTAATCATACCTGTCGGGCTTCAGAATAAAATTATAAAAATACCTCTGGCCGTCATCAGCTATAAGCATAGGCCCTGAGTCAGAATTATGATCACCTGTATACTCTAAGAAATCCAAAAATGGAAGCTGATACCTATAACTAAGTAAACTAATAATAGAATGAGATACCGAGCTAGCTCGGTGCCCCCTCACAATTATTGCTGGGCGAGTCGGTATTTCCATTTCATCATTCAGAGAAAATAGTAGCTTAAGTCCATTCTTACTCTTACTTATATATATTCGATCAATTGTTTTTCCCGATCTTTCAGAAGACGTATAATTATTTAATATCTGAGGATCAGTGTTTAGTTCTGATATAAAAGATGCACTCATTGCAGAAGTAGAATATTGTTTGAGTAGACTTACAGATGCGACGCCATAGTAAGCTGCTAATGATTGATTGTCTATGTAGCTACTATCATCAGCGATCTCTTCACATATGACCAATCCACTTGTCGCATTATAACATTGTGGCTGCAGGTAGACGTTTGTACTTATACGGCCTTTTTGTTTTTCTAACTCAGATATGTTAGATGAAAAATGCCGATATACCTCTTGAAATATATTGACCCTTATAGCAGTCGTTAATAAACTAATGAATAACAAAGGGTATAATACATATCGTCTTAATCCCGCTGTCCAATCAACCAAAGAAATCATTAACATAAGAAAAATCATAAACCCAAAAACTGCTGATCGTGGTTCATATAACGGTGCTAAAAACATACTTAAGGAGGAACCAAATAAAATAAAAAGTAGAAAAATCTGTAGTTGACCTATTTTCCTTCTCCTATACCCTAATAGTAATATCAACATCAAAGGCAGATACCTTAGGATATAGTAACACTGTCTCTTACCATACTCCAACAATCTATCAGAAAGCCCTGAAAAATTCATACTCTGCTCAGAAATGCGCCAATGTAATGACGGTGAGAGAAGCATAATAATACCACCGAGACTTAGTATCAAAAAGGACAGTAGTAAAATATAATCTGGTTTTTCTTTAAGAATATATGCTCTGTACAAAAATAACACTAACACACATGTGCATAGAGTTAACAGCACATTTTCGTTTCCGTTAGCTGACAATAATGTGAGCAAAATAAACAAGCCGGTTTTACTATCAGAACGCCTATTATATAATTCTGTAACAAATAATAATTGAGGTATCAGATACCAAGAGTAATTAAGAGCTCCCGTAGTAGAAAAATATGCACGCCCTAAAGCAAAGTGAAAAATCCAGATGAAAGAAAGAATCATTAAGTATAACCAATGCCTCGATACTTTTTCTTTCTTAGGTATAATTCTCATAACTATGAGTGGAAGAATCATCAGAACTACAGCATTACTTACATCAAAAACTAAACCCGGCAGTAATAACAAAACCTGTAGTAAGGTGTGGAGAATCACCCGATAATGATAATTACAATAAAAATTAATCTGTGATTCTAACAGATCCCTAAAGGAGGTGATCTTCTCTGTCCCAAGAATACCTGATTCTGGAAATTTTAGACTAAAGATATAATCATCACCTGGCATCAGTGGGACAAGGTGATTCAGGTATACAAGTGATATAAAAAATATCAACAAATATATTATGTAGCTATATCGTCTATGTATACTCAAGTTTTCTCTAATCAATTTCTATAATAAATGGAGACTTAACAGCTCTATGATTTTTCTTAGAATAAAGACTGGCTACAAAGTAATTATAATCATCCGGATCAAATATAAAATTGTAGCTATAGAATTTTCCTCTTAGTCTAAACAAGCTTTCTTGGTGTTCTTTATAATCAAGAAAATACATCCTAATCCAGCTCGGTAAAATATCGATGAATCGATGACTATTAAGTCCACTCCGTGAGCCTCTTAATATTACAAGGTGATCCTCTGGTACTATCATCTCTCTGTACTCCACTATTACTTCTAATCCATCATTAAAGTCCTTTAAGTAGAGTGTAGTATTATCATCTATATGATTTATACTATAATTATTAAGTGATGTATGATTATTAATAAAATGCTGTCGTCTTAAACTGACTGAGTATTTAGGATCTATAGCTATCTTATTAATATTATAAAATGATTCTACAGCTTCATTGCCTTTCAATGTCGTATCATCAGAAAAGTCATCACACATCATACAATCATACCTATAACTATAGCAGATCTTATCCACATACACCGTATCAGAGCTATTGCGATTAGCTTCTAATCTGTCGTAGTTTATTTTTGATATGTCATGTACTTTCTTGTACAAGGGTAATCGCGTATAT
>CALLAG010000087.1 GCA_938002705.1 uncultured Saprospiraceae bacterium
CTCATAAATGCCTTGATGTGGAGAGACTTGACTTCTATAGGATCATCCCAAAAGGAATAGACCACTATGGTGAATACGAACCAGTAGATCAATAACAAAAAAGCTCCGATGCTCGCATAATAGCCTATGATCACCATCATACCACCTATAAGCAGCAGTATGATAGAACCTACAATAAGCCAATCTTGAGCAAATGTGATCCCATATGACGTCAATGTATCTCTCGTCCCATCAAAGAATACCATAGTGTCGAATGCCTCGTAAAAAAAGAATAAGCCTAAGAGAATTCTGCCTATTAGGTCAGCCGAATTTTTCATTTGAGATTTTTTGATTGATTCTATCCCGATTAGTGTATAGAAAAAAGGATAATTAGGTCGCAAATAAAATCATTTTTGAGCTATTCTCCTATATATCTGAAATCAAAGTCAAAGCTCGAATTCTGGCTTGGGGAAGTAAATGCCCCTCTAAGGCCTCATGATTTATAAATGACAGCTATATGACAAATTCAATAAAGCATACGATAAGGGCATTAGAATTGACATATCTTTATATGTAAGCGACTTCAAAACAATCGAAGAAGCTGCTCATCTTTATTTGCACCCTCATTTTATTTCAACTTAACATTAGAACATAATAATTATGAGGATTCTCGCTGCAGATGACCAACCATTAGTACTATCCGCTATTAAGCAATCACTTAAAGACACTGATTTCGAACTGCACTTTGCCAAAAATGGTAAAGAAGCAATGGAGAAATTTGAGGCACTACATCCCGACTTAGTCATCGTAGATCTTAATATGCCTGGCAAAAATGGATTCGATGTACTACAGCATATAAGAGACTCTAAAGCAGAGACTACTCCAGTCATGGTCATGTCAGGAGAAGATGATGAAGCTGTAAAAGTGAGAGCATTTAATGCAGGTGCAGATGAGTATATACAGAAGCCTGTAGGATTAAGTGAGCTCCGTATACGTACTCAGAAGATGCTTAAGCAACCTATAAGTAGTGCTGCATACAATGATGATAGTAAAGCCAGTCAAGTCATACAGAAAAGTATGGTCGGCGTAGTCATACCGTGTTATAACGAAGAAACGAGATTAAACACTGATACATTCAAGAAATTTGTAGATTCTAACTTAGGATACCACCTATGCTTCGTCAATGACGGAAGTAAGGACAATACACTCCAGGTCTTACAAAAACTATCAAAAGGAAGAGAAGAATATATAAGTGTGTACGACTGTGCTCAGAATGGTGGCAAAGCCGAAGCTGTGAGGCAAGGAGTACTACACATGGTCAAAGATCCACAGCTTAACTATATAGGCTATCTTGATGCGGATCTATCTACTAACTTTCAAGACTTCGATGACTTGGTACAGACGATATCAGATTCTGACTTTCAGATAGTCGGTGGATCTAGGATAAGTAGAATGGGAGCTGACATCACTAAAGCTGGCTCTAGAGCTATCATAAGTAAGACTATCAATCTGATGATCAGAAACATCCTCGGTATGTCATTCCAAGACACACAATGTGGCGCCAAGGTGATGACAAGAGAAGTGGCCGAGAAAATGTTCCAAGAAAAATTCAAAACAAGTTGGCTATTCGACGTGGAGATATTCTTGAGAATGAAGAATTATTACGGTGCTGAAAAAGCTCAAAAGCTCATCTGCGAGCAACCACTTAAGAGATGGGTCCACGAAGATGGCTCTAAGCTATCCATGAAAGATTCTATCAAGATTATCATGCAACTGCTCAAGATCACTTTCTCTAAGAAATAAGAACTACTTAGCTACACCGAGTATGGCCTTAGCCACTCTCTGGCCATCCATCGCAGCGGAAAGAATACCTCCAGCGAAGCCTGGACCTTCTCCACATGGATATAAGTTACTTACCTGAGGATGTGCACATGTAGCATGGTCTCTTGGGATTCTGACAGGAGCACTTGTCCTACTCTCTATGCCTACAACATTAGCACTATCAGTGAAGTAACCTTGTAGCTTAAGAGCAAATGACAATAATCCCTGCTGCAATCTGTGGTATATAAAATCTGGTAATAGATCATGCAGTGGCGCTTTGTATAAGCCAGGAATATAGGATGTATCATTAAGTGCCAGCATATCTGTACCATTAGCAAAATCTATGAGATTCATAGCTGGTGCTTTCTGAGTGCCATCTCCATGATCAAACAAATGCTGCTCGACATCTTTCTGAAAATTCATAGTCGCAAATGGACCTTTGTAACCATGCTCTTCTAGTTCCGCTACTGATACTGATGTAACGATACCAGAATTAGCATATGGAGAATCTCTTCTGGACAGGCTCATCCCATTGACCACAATCTCACCAGGAGCCGTTGCCGCCGGCACTATCAATCCTCCTGGACACATACAGAAAGAGAATACCCCTACATTATCTACTTGCGATACTAATGCATAAGATGAAGCTGGCAGATTCTTAGGTCTCGGCGTCTCCCCATACTGTATCTCATCTATGAGTGCCTGAGGGTGTTCTATCCTCAGTCCCAATGCAAAATCTTTAGCTTCTATAGCTAGCTTCTTCTTGCCCAGAAGCGTATAGATATCTCTCGCAGAATGCCCCGTAGCAAGGATATAGTGATCCCCAGTAATTTCCTTATCACCTACGATAACGCCATGACACTGTCCGTCCTTGATAATCAAGTCTGTAACATGATGATCAAATAAGACCTGACCATCATACTTTTCTATGGTAGCTCTTATATTGGCGATGATCTTAGGGAGCTTATTAGAGCCTATATGTGGATGTGCATCTACGAGGATATCTTCGTTAGCTCCGTGATCTACAAGTATCTTAAGCACTTTTATAATCTTACCTCTCTTCTTAGATCGGGTATAAAGTTTTCCATCAGAATAGGTACCAGCTCCACCTTCTCCAAAGCAGTAATTACTATGAGGATGGACGACACCATCTTGTTGTATGGCCTTAAGGTCTCGACGTCGTGCTTGCACATCCTTCCCTCTATCCAGAACGATAGGTTGCATACCTAACTCTATACATTGTAGCGCAGCAAAGTATCCAGCAGGACCAGCGCCGATTATGATGACCTTTGTTTTACTTTCGGTTTTCTGATAGTTAATCTTTACTGTATCTGCATCGGTGACAATGTCATCTTTATTAGATACGACAATTCTGAGTATATATAGTGGTGAGTCTCCTCGTGCATCTATAGATTTTTTTACAATCTTAAAAAACAATTTAGACTTCCCCTTTTGCCTGATCTTCTTATCTATCTGTGCACCGATATAGGCGTTATCGTCTATATATTGGGGTGGAACTTTTATTTGTACTTCTTTATACATCGGTCGTCTTAATTCTTCGTGAGTTATAATTCTATGAGAATATCAATGATCACATTATAACAATCTATCAACTGTAAATATAGCTGTATTCTTTAGTATGACTGTGATTATACCCTTATTCCGATTATGGAGGTATATCCGTTCTATATCTGTCGTTGGTCGATTATTTCATGATTTTCATTTAATCAAATTGACTTACTACTCTCAATAACACAAAATTGTACCTTTGCAGTCGCTTAATGGCTCAATTTGACATTAAGTAATTAAAAATCAACACTTTAGATGGAAAAGAATCAAGGCATCGGCATACTTCTAATATTCGTCGTAATTGCGATATACTATTTCTACACTGCTCCTACGGCGGCAGAATTCCAAAGACAGGAAGAAATACAAGACTCTATCAAGCAAGCTCAGATGCTCGAAGTACAGTCAGCTGAGAAGACTAAGGTCATCACAGAAGCCACTGTGCCAGATTCTGTAAGGCTCCAGAACCTTAATAGTACTTACGGTCCGTTCTCCTCAGCGATGGTAGGAGAATCTCAGACTGTCAGTATCGAGAACGATAAGATTAAGCTCTCGTTTGACACGAAAGGAGGTAATATATCCAGTGCCCTGATCAAGGAACACTTCAAGATTAATCAAGATAGTGTCACGCATGAGCAGACTAAAGTACCTCTATATCTCTTAGAGGATAGCAAGAACAAATTCCAATACCTCATCCCTACTCAGAGATATGGTAAGATCAATACAGCTGACCTCCACTTCAAGCCTCAAGTCAATGGTAAGTCTATCACTCTGACGGCAACCTTAGATGGTGGACAATCTATATCACAAGTCTACACCCTTGCTGCAGACGGCTACAAAGTTGATTATGATCTAAAATTCAATAATATGGATCAGATCATCTCTGATCCTAATGTAAGATTACAATGGCATAATTACTTAGACAAGCTTGAGCTCAATGACAATTTTGAGAGATACTACTCTACAGTATACTTCAAGGAGAAAAACGAAGGCTCTGACTACTGTAATTGTAGAAGTGACGCTATCGAGGAATTACCCAACACAAAATTTGAATGGGTATCCCACGTCAACCAATTCTTCAATACTTCTATCATCGCTGAGAATAATACATTTGAGAATGGGATCTTTGAGACAGTAGCATTAGAGACAGAAGATGAAGACCTAAAGTTGCTTAAGACAGAGTATGATGTACCGTTAAACCTCACTAGAGAGGAGATCTTCAGTATGAAAATGTACATCGGACCTAATGAGTATAAGGACCTCAAAGGATTTGCTCCTGAGTTAGAACAGATTATTCCATTCGGTAGATCATTCTTCGGAAGTATCAATAGGCACCTTATCAGACCCGTATTTGATTGGTTATCTAAGTATATCAGCAGTAAGGGACTTGTCATCATCTTCATGATATTCATGCTTAAGGTGCTACTCTACCCTCTTATGTATAAGATGCTCTACTCTCAAGCCAAGATGGGAGCTCTCAAGCCAGAATTAGCAGATCTCAAGGTAAAGTACAAAGATGAGCCACAGAAAGCTCAGATGGAAACGATGAAAATATATAGGGAATACGGTGTCAGCCCACTAGGTGGGTGTATGCCTATGATCCTACAGATGCCTATATGGTATGCTCTATTCCGATTTTTCCCAGCTTCGATAACGTTCCGTCAGGAATCATTCCTATGGGCGACAGATCTATCATCATATGATGTTATCGCATGGTTACCATTTGCTATTCCAGCATTCGGATCACATGTCAGTTTATTTACGATTTTATGGGCTGTATCTACAGTCATCTACTCGTTCTATAACATGAGACACATGGATATGTCAGCTAATCCAGCTATGAAGTATGTACAATACTTTATGCCATTGACGTTCTTATTCTTCTTCAATACTTATGCATCAGGACTGACATGTTACATGTTCTTCTCTAACTTATTCAATATTGCTCAGACGGTATTGACTAAGAAGTTTGTCTTCAACGAAGAGAAAATAAGAACTGAGCTTTACGCAAATAAAGCCAAACCCAAAAAGAAAGGTGGCTTCCAAGCGAAACTCGAAGAAGCGATGAAGCAGCAGCAAGAGATAGCCAAGAAACGTAAGAAGAAATAATGCATTATAATTAATGGTTGATTATTAATTATCAATGGTTAATTTTTAATGGTTAATGGTTGATGGTTGATTATTAATTATCAATGGTTAATTGTTAATGGTTGATGGTTAATTTTAATGTTGGTTGTTAATGATTTTAGGCAATAATTATAATTGTAGAACTATTAGTTATCTACTTTCATTATTATAGAAATCAATGCGCCTATGTCTGTAAAACACCTCATCCCAGCTTTTAATATCAATATGGGTGGTATCATAGTCAAGCAAGCTTTACCAACTCAGAAGATACAGCAGGTAGATCCGTTCTTACTGCTGCATCATGGTACGTTTAAGTTTAACAAAAACTCTCCTGCTAAGCACCAAGGGATAGGACCACATCCTCATAGGGGATTCACCCCAGTTACATTCGTCATAGAAGGAGAAGTACACCATAAGGACAGCAGAGGTCATGACCAGATAGCTAAACAAGGGGAAGTCCAATGGATGCATACTGGAGCAGGCATCATCCACAGCGAGAGACCATCACAAGCTATCGTAGATTCTGAGACCAACCAAGAGATCATACAACTCTGGATCAACAGTCCAGCAGCCAAAAAAATGGACCAACCCAAATATCAATATTATAGAGAAGAAGATTTTCCATACATCCTATCAGAAGATAAGGCGATAAAAAGCAAGGTGATAGCAGGCACCTACGACAACAATATAAGCAAGATAAAGACTGAGAGTCCATTACTTATCATGTGGTGCCTATCTGAACAAAATGGCATGACAACTTATAACATTCCTGCAGATTACAATGCTATGATATATGTTATAAAAGGAGGCATCAAGGTATCAGGATATGGCATGGTAGAATCCAAAGAGCTTGTTGTTTTTGAGAACAACACCTCAGAAATAGAAATCACAACAAATCCAGATACTCAATACCTCATCCTATCAGGAGAACCGCTCAATGAAAAAGTCGTACAGCAAGGTCCGTTCGTCATGAATAGTGAGACACAGATATTAGAAGCGATGCGGGATTATCAGATGGGTAAAATGGGGGTTTTGATAGAGGATTAGAATTAGCTAAAATCACCTACTTAGTGACTTTTAAGTTCTATTACCCTACCCACTCATTGATACATTTCATAAGTTCCGACTTCCTTGTTGTTGCCACTGATAGCTCCTTGCCGTTCTCTAATATGACAGAGCCTCCCTTCCCTTTATTATACCTCTTAAGATAATGTAGATTAATCATATATGATCTATGTATACGACAGAAACCATAATCTGACAATACCCCATCATAGAACTTAAGACTACGGCATATCATCTGATTACTGCCATCATTGTAATAGAACACTGTAAAGTTATCCTCAGCAACGCAATACAATATGTCAGACATTTTCACAACATCAAAACCTTCCATCAGTGGCAAGACCAACTTTCTATCCTGAGAATTATCCTGACGTGTATTATGGATAAGTGCCTGCATCCTTTCGTATCCATTTTTCTGATTGATATTCTTTCTGACAGTGACAACAGCATCTTGGAGCTGCTCTATACTTAATGGCTTAAGTAAGTAATGAGCTGCACTTAGATTGAAAGCCTTGATGGCATACTGACTGAATGCTGTAATGAAAATCACTTCAAAGTCTACGACATCCACCTGTTCCAATAGGTCAAATGCATTGCCGTGTGGCATTTCTATATCCAGAAAAAGAAGTTGTGGACTTAAGGACTTAATTTGATCTTGCGCTTTTATAATGTTTTCGCTCTCTCCTATAATCTTAATATCTTTGCAGTACTTAGTCACATAACTACGCAGTAACTCACGACTATCTTGCTCGTCATCGACTATAAGTGCCGTTATTATATTACTCATATATTTTAGGAATTTTTATAATAACAATAGTCCCACAGCCCTCGTCTGTATTACGATTAACTGATCTATCACTTACACTAACGCCATAGTTCTTACTATTTATTTCACTGAGAAGGCCTATTCTCTTCTCAGCATTAGACATACCTGTACTCCTATATTTACGTTGATTCTGAGTCTTAAGCTCCGCTGACTTCTTACGGCCGATTCCATTATCTACAACATGTATCTCGATAAATTCTCCTTTCGACTCGATGATTACATGTAGCAGGCCTCGGGATTCCTTATATCTCAATCCATGCCACACGGCATTCTCGATATAAGGTTGTATAAGCATCGGTGGCACTAAGATCTGTTGATCTCCGTCCATTAATTTGTTCTCTATTCTTACATCAAACTTATCACGAAATCTAAATTGCTCAAGATGTGTATACAACTGTATAAGCTCTACTTCTTCCTCAAGAGATACAAACTCTGATTCTGAATGATGCAGCACTTTCCTCATCAACAAAGAGAAATCGGTGAGAAATTTATTTGCTGATATCTCATCATTTTTAGATATAAAATTATTGACAGCATTCAGTGCATTGAATACAAAGTGGGGATTCATCTGAGCATTTAGAGATCTTAATTCTAAGCGCTTATTAGCGATATTTTTCTCTTTGATATTTTGGTATAAAAAGTAAAAATATACCATGGATGCGAATAGCAACAGGCTCAATAAACCTATCAGAACATTACGACTCTTGAGCTGATTCTCATAAAGCTTATCTTCTTTTTCTACTATCAATGCATCTTTAAGATTGAGATCTATACTTTGTTGTTTTTTGATGATTTCTATCTCGGCTGCCAGCTGAGCTTCAAGCTCAGTAATGGCTTTTTCTTTGGCATCTATATATTTTTCTAAATCATCTAAAGCCAAGGTCACTTTCCCGATACGTTGATTGTACTCAGCTGATTTCTTATATACATCAGCTTTAGTAGCAGACTTCGTAGTCTTTGTTATCAGGCTTTTAGATACGTCTATGTAAGTTTTTGCATTATTAGGATCGCTATCTGATTCATACAACTCTGCCTTCCTGTAATTACTTCTAATACCAGAATCATCGCCTATTATTCGATACCTACCTCTTCTCTCGTTGAGTGCAATCACACCAGACTGAACAGCCAACTTATCTTGTATTGAGACACTATCAGAAGTCAATATAGAATTCTGAGCCTGAGTAATAGGCTCTAAATCTCTCACATCAATATTAGCCCGACTTGGCACATTTAGTATTGAGTTCTGAAAACTATTTTGCATATACGAGAAGTCCGATTTCTTCAAGTAATACTCACTCATCCTCGCATCCATCCGAGATGTAGATATACTATCCTGAGGAAATGTCTTTCTTACAAAACTTGCCTTGTCAAGGAAAGCATCTAAACTATCCTGCCTAAGCATGACATCCAATATGCCTTCATGACACAGTTGTGCCAGCTGATTATCATCAGTATTATCTATACAAGTATTGAATGCAAAAGCAGCAGCATCATACTGGAGTAAATTTAGGTTCAGATTAGCTATACGTCTATAGAGTTCAGGTAATTGGGCATTGATCCCATTACTCTTCGGATCATTATATTCTTGCATTATCGTAATCGCCATCTTATAGCGATCTATCCCCAATGCGTACTGACGTATGTCCTCATAGATACTGCCCAATAGGATATAACTTTTTATTATCAATTCTTTGTCCTGTGATTTCTTATTCTGAGTGATTAACTGATTTATGAGATCTATAGAAGCTTGTGGCTTCTCTACTTTAAGAGATTTAGCTTGAGCAAGCATCTCTTGTGGGGTTTGTTGTTGTACTGCTTTTTTGAATTTTGACTTATTCTGTCCATAGACAACATTAGTAGCGATGACTAACAGTAGAAGTATGTAGTATTGATATCTCATCTTCGATAAAGATAGAACATCTTTTCTTTATAAGAATCTATAGAAATCCGCTATAATCAGGCCTTACAACTTGACTATATCCGATTACCAAGTGAGACAGCTCGTTCACCAATTCTCACTTTTAAATTCTTTACTATAAATAGATCTTTAGAAAGTAATTTTTAATATTTCCTCACTTTATAAACATCTAAATTATGGTAAGCTTATTATTTCTTTTTCTATCGATCACATCTCTCCAATATAATATTGAGAGTGATACAACCACTATTACAAACCCAATCGAAACCAATCCATTTAATTCTACAGACAAGGAAGATGCCTCTTCGGTAAGCTTCGATTCTTTTCTCGCAGAGTTTGACGATATGTTGCTTCCAGTGGAGATTCATAAATCAGACCTAAAGAGTTCATTAGCTCCTAATGGCAAGGATGATGCCTCCACAGAAGAAGTCAAAGCAGGAAGATATAGGATGAAAAATAGCTCTATACTTAATAGGTATCTTAATCCTTATAATACTAAGAAAATGAAATTCTCAAGAGGCCGAATACCTGGGCAAGTTATCCCTATAGGAAAAATTGATGTTAATGAAAATGTGATAGCAGTACTCTACCAAAATAATGTGCAATATACAGACCATGCCAAAAATGTCACGATAACTTTATTCGATAATAAAGGGAATATTATTCCACATAAAATATTTAATAGTACAGGGGACAAAAGTACACTAATTACACAAGACTACATCTACAATTCTGTAAGTATAGATGAGGAAGGATGGGTAGAGTTAAAAATAGGCAAACAAGAAAGAACAAGACTTTCAGATGAAAATACAAAAATGATAAGTTTCGGAAGAGGTCTTACTATAAGTCAACCACAGCGGTTCCAAATAGAAACTGAAAAACCACTGGTATGGAGCACTAAAGCTACTAAAATTAAGGCTGCCATAGCATCAACTGACAAAGCTTAGTATGCATAGCATCACCATAAATAAAAAAACGTGGACAACTCTCTTATGGAGTATCACCATAAGCTACTTCACTATCTTGATGATCAACATCACATTGCCATATACCTCATGGGAATGGGATGTTGATTTTCTACAGACTAAATTCTACGTCGTCCATAAGCTCTATTACCGCATAGCTTTCTATACACATATATTCACAAGTAGTATCGTGATAGGGACTGGTATATTTCTATTCTCTCCTATTGTACTGAAGAGGTGGCCTTCTCTACACAGAATCATGGGTAAGGCATATGTGGCATTGGTATTAATACTAAGTGCTCCTACTGGCTTAGTTATGGCATTTCATGCTAATGGAACTTGGCTTGCTAAAGTCAGCTTTACATTATTAGCTATCATATGGTGGTGGACGACATATATGGGATATACAACCATTCGTAATAAACAAATAGCTGCTCACAGAAAATGGATGATAAGAAGTTATGCACTCACCCTCTCAGCAATAACATTAAGATTAAGTCAGATGCTATTAGCGTATTATTGTGACATTGATCCTGAAATGCAGTACACAGTCGTATCATGGACGAGCTGGGTGTTTAATTTGATCATCGCGGAATTCCTATGTGAGTAACCATTAGTCAGATTCTTGCTTGTCGCAAATTTGGTTTAAATACAGTCATAGAACTAATGACACCCAATGGGAGAACCTGGAGGCATCTTAGCTAATGACGGAATCTCGAATGTCTCTACATTCTTATTGCTCTCACCAAGGAGATTAGCTAGATAACGAATATGTGCTTGGAGACCATTTTTTATTTTCTTTTCATAATTAATAATCTTGTTTAAACTTATAGCCGCCTCTGCATTCACTTGCTTATTGATAGAGTGATCCATCTTAAGCCTAAGTAGATGTATGAATAGCGTTTTCTCAAGCATCAACTTATACTGATCATCACCTTCAGTCGCTCCGACGTATTGTATGATGTCGTCTATATAGTCATGTAGAGTCCAACTATCGGATGAAGCAAGATCTATTCTCGATAGTCTCTGTGGGTCCAGAAGAAAACTCAGTGTATAAGAGGCCACAGCCTCTGCTGCAGAGATCGGATCTAATAAGCTTCCTGTCGTTCCACTAAATGTCTCACGTGTCCGAGGATAGCCATATGCTGCTGGTGGAATGATATCTGTGAGCTCCTTAGGAATCATGAGATAATCTATATCTAATGTATGCAGGAGACTTTGTAATGCTCTTTTTTGGATCTCTATATCTACAGGTTTAAAATTGACAGGTTCAGGTTTTTCGCTGTACTCAAAATGATAGCCACCGATCAACTTAGAGACGGCATCTACCTGATACCTATGCATCAGATATGCAGGCACCAAGGTCTTCTCTAATTCTGAATAAGGCACACCTTCTCTGATAGAATTGATCCCCATATTATTCAAGACATGCTTTCTCAATACAGAGATCCGCTCTAACTCTCCTATCGGATCTGCTCCATTATCCCATAGGTGAGCATAAGGGTGTAATCCTCCTCGGGATCGAGCATCTTGATCTGTGATAAACAAATAACCTGCAGCAGTATTCTCACTAAGTACTGACTGCAAAAAATCTGCTTCACTATCACCTTTATCAGGATATCCATAGCCATAGATTATAGCCCGCTTGTCCCAGTCACCTATTTTCTGATCGTAGGCCTGAGAGAAGTCTACAGCATCATTATCGATCTCTACATAAGGATGGGGATAGTCCATTACTGAGGCTCTATCATTATAGCTCGATGCAAAATTATGAGCTAAACCCAATGTATGTCCTATCTCATGAGCAGATAGCTGTCGTAATCTATCCAGTGCCATCTGCAGCATTCGGGGATCATCGCTTTCTTCATCGTAAGCAGAAAGTATACCTTGAGCTATCATATAATCTTGTCTTACTCTCAGTGACCCAAGACTAACATGCCCCTTAATAATCTCTCCAGTACGAGGATCAGACACTGAGGCACCATAAGACCAACCTCTCGTAGACCGATGCACCCATTGTATCATATTATACCTCACGTCTAATGGATGTGCTCCATCTGGTAGTTCTCTTATCTGAAAAGCATCTCTGAAACCTGCTGCTACAAAAGCTTGATTCCACCACTGCCCACCTTCTATAAGTGCTGACTTAACAGGTTCTGGACAGCCTCTATCTATATAATAGATGATGGGCTCTACTGCAGGACTTAGATCCTGCTCTGGATCGGACTTGACTAATCTGTGTCTGAGGATATGACGCTGCTGCATATCACTCCCTATAGGAGATGCATAATCATAAAAGCTATCATAGAAATATCCTGACTCGGGGTGGAATGCTCTCGGCACATATTCATCATCCGGTAATCGAACAAATGAGTGATGCAATCGGACAGTGACTAACTGAGGCGTAGGTGTGACAGATTGGATTTCTTTGCCCTTGCCGTCTCCCTTAAAAGTAAGTAAGCCTTCAAGTTCTGTATTATCTGGAAAATTAAGGAGACCTTCTTTGTATACTGCACTGCGGTCTTTATCTAACTTATACTGACCTTCTTTTCTTTGCTTCAGTCTCTGGACTATGTTGTGTGCATCCTGTAGTAAGAAGGGTGTCGCATCTACAATGTATGATCCATTCTTCTGACTGATAATCTTAAATCCAAATATGACTGATTGCGCAAAGGCTTCCGCTACAGCATCAACCTCATCTTGATTATCACTGATAGCTCTATACTTCTGGTTACCCTCGATCAGTAGCATCTTCATACCGGAACGATAGAATCTTACTACTCTATTAGATCCTAATTGGCCCCTATCGAGTCCTATGTCATTAGACCCGACACCTGCTGCGAGACTATTAACATAAAGGAACTCCTCTCCTATTCTATCTTCTGATATATGCAGTAACAGCTGACCTGTCGCATCTTGCCAAGTAAAATCAATGAACCCTTCCTGAGTCTGACTGATCGTCATCAAGGGTAAGAAAAGTAAGGCAAGTAATTGTATAATTTTCATCTCTTAGGTATATGTGATGTAAGATAGCGAATTAGATAAAAATCTAATGAATAGAAATATTACTATCGAGAGAAAGCATTATCGATAATATTTAATATTTAACATCGACCTCATTATCCCCGTTGGCTTCATTATAGATATAGGCTGTGACAACCTGGCCCACAGCTCCTAATGTCGCCTTACTGATGATATCTATATTATCGTCATGCTTATGATGATAGTCACCAAAGCTGCCATTCTCTTGCACATTAATTATATCTACCATTGGGATATTGGCTTTTTCGATTATGAATCGATGATCGTCTGTTACATATCCGATTCTCTCATCGACAAAGTACTTTTGCTTACCCATACGTGATGCTAATCCCCAAATCTGGTCTACAGTTACCTGAGCACTCTGCATAGAGAAGCCTTCTTTTCTAAATGTTGCGCCTTCTGCGCCTACCATATCCAGTAAGATTCCATATTGGGCATCGTATTTATTGTCGTGAGGATGCTTAGCCCAATACTGTGAGCCTAATCCCCAAGTGTAGTCTTGACCTTTCTGATCCGATCCATAATCTTCTGCATCGAAGAATATAATATCTATTCCTATATGGATCGGATATTCATTCAGAAGTCTCGCTATCTCCAGCAGTACTGCAACTCCACTGGCACCATCGTCTGCACCATCTATAGGTCTATCAGTATCTAGCGTATCCTTATCCGCAATATGTCTCGTGTCATAATGTGCACAGAGTAAGACTCTATCTTTCATCTTGGGATTGATACTGCCTATCACGTTAGTGCCATTAAGCATAGTCCCTGTATAAGCTTTAGAGGAGAATGACTGCTCTACTACTTTAAAATCTTGCTCCTCCAATTTGCTGACAAGCCAATCCTTACACTGCTCATGCTCTGGCGTATTCATATATCGCTTACCGAAAGCTATCTGTTTAACAATATGATTGTAAGCGCTATCTGATTCAAATTTTGGGATGCTGACTCTTTCTCGCTTCACTATAGAATCAGAATTCTCTCCTTTGCAAGAAATCATCATCGTCATTAATATTAGAATGCCCACATGTATACCTATGACTTTCATCTTCCTATATTTTAATATGTGACTATCGGCTTTTGAGTACTTATAATTATCGAATGATATTTCTTAACACAATTCTCTTTTTTCTTGATAAAAAAGAGACAAAAAATCAAGTCAAATCAAAGGCTCAACTCTATGCCGCTCCCGCCTCCCACCATGATTTGACATGGCTCGGCTTCAATGACATTCTCGATTTAAAAGACTCAGCTTCATAATATAATTTCGTATAATTATTCTACACTGGTTAGTTCTAAACAAATTATTACGAATATAGAGATATTGAGTATTTGTAATTATTTATAATCCATATGTAGGCTTAGTACCTAATAGCCGATAGTCATATTTTTATAACCAACATCGAAGTAGAACTTTCCTCCCCATTTACCCTAAGGTAATACCTTCCACTTTCCAAATCAATCATATCAATCTCCCCTACTTTTCCATCGACTTTGAATGATCTCACCTTACGTCCTATAATATCAAAAAGCTCAATACTGATTGCTGTGTCATCGACTAATTCATAATTGATTATTCCACCTGTAGGATTAGGACAAAGCTTTATCTCAGTACGACCGACCTCTATTTCTTCTTCTACAAAATCACAACTTAATGCAAAATCTAAAACTTCATCACGCCCTGACCTTATACCTGATATAGTGGGATGTACCTCATAATCTGGAATGATACCTACTCTCTGAGTCGGAGTATAATCTGGATAGAAAACACCTAAGAACGTTGCATAAGTCACTATATTACCTGGCAAAAACATTAAAGCCACATTACCATCTGCTGCTGCAATAGTACTCCCTATCTTAATGGCACCAGGAAACTGTTCCAAGCCCATAACCGTATACTCGGCTTGACTCTGAGTTCTCTCATCGAATAATATGATCACTTCTCCTCTGTAGGGATTAGATATACCATTACCTATGGTCTCAGGACCAAATGACAACCTACCTGGATAAGTAATATCAGGTGTTGTAAAATTGGCAATAAAAACAGGAGAAGTGAAGAGATAATCTATCATCGGCCATAAGGTACCGTTAGGATAGTTTCTGATATCGAAAATTATTGCATCAGTGTCTGAGAGTTCTCTGAACATAAGATTAAGGTCACTGGGCTCAAGCCTCCCCATATCGACGATCCCAAACTTGCAACTGTCATTGATTGTAGTATCTCTCCAGACGGGACTATCATCTATATTTAGATTATTGAAATTAAAACTATTTCTACTTAGGGTGACTGTACGTATATCACCTCCTCTATCTACAGTCATAGTAAAATCACCAAAATCTCCACGCTCGATAAGTGAATTTAATTCTCTCTCTATGATAATATCGTTAGATCCGTAAGCATATTTTCTCAAGCTATCTCTTAACTCATTGATCTCTACACCATCTATTTCTCTGATCACATCGCCGACTCTTACCTCTGTCACAGATGGCAACAATTTAGTAATCACCATTTCGTTTTCGATATACCTTGTCTGGAATGGCGGATACTTATTACCGAATATAGATGTATAAGTAGGAGATGAGAAAAAAGCATGAGAGTCATTGATACGTGTTGTCAACTCTCTGAAAGCCAAATGGTAATCTATGGCATTATCAGCCTTAACTATGGCTGGGATGAACTCTCTCAAGGTTACATCCCATTCTATATCCATAATATCTTTGTACGGAAAAAAATAATTAATGATATTCCAATATCTGAACAATGCAAGAATTCTCTTTTCCTCAGAGGGAAAGTCTTCGCCTGAGGCATATGCCGCATCGGTATTAAATGATGGTGCCCCTCCAGGCCATTGTTCACCTACATAAACATTAGTCTGAGGTCGAAATCTAAACTTAATTATGTTTAAGATTTCTCTTACCTCATTAGAAAATATGGGATTCTCAATCCAAGTGATATCTGTATTATTATTAAGGCTATCAGGTATCGTAGGTATGGAGCCATTGACCATCCCCATCTCTCCTGCATTAGTCAGCATTGTCAGTAATGACTGATTAAAAGCTTCGTTATCAGGAGCATCCTTTAATTCAGGAAGAGCTGAGATCAACTCATCATCCCAATCGACTGCACCCTTAGCCGGTTCTGTATGGTAGTACTTAACATGCCCCCATGCCTTACATGTATAGAATAATCGCTCGTAATATATACTGTCTATGACTTGAGCGTAAGTACTAACGGAGCTCATAAGTACTAATAATACTAATGTCAATTCTATAGTTCGTTTCATGTACTAATGGTTTTGATCTAACAAATTAGAAAACAGCTTTAAGAAAAGTAATTTTTACTTACTCCTCAGCACTTTTATGAGCTTTATTATTTTCATAACAAAAAAAGTAATTTATCTATGATAATACATTACGATCATAAATCCTCGAAGAATAAAAAATTCTCTCATCAAAATGCTCTATTCCGTCAGGTCACTTTATTCAAGGAGATTAAAAGCATCTCAATCATGAAATATAAATCACTCAACTACAAATAGCTTTTTAGTGACCTCATTAATTATGATGATATAGGTTCCTTTTTCAAAATCAGATATATCTATCGACATAGAGTTTTCGCTTACAGCTGCAGCATATACCTCCCTACCTATCATATCCGTTATACTAATATCTGTGACTTTAAGGTCATCCCAATCAACATTCAAAATTGAAGAAGTAGGATTAGGATATACTCTTACATCGACATCATACACATTGTCAATAGATGTAAGGCTATCACAGAATGTTGTGTTAGGATCGAGTTCTATATACCCCTTAGAAGAAAGATCTCGACCATTAAAAGCACTATAACTTGGCGGATACTTAAAGGCTCTAAAAGTAAGATTCTGGAAGTAGTTAATTATCGTCCCTTGCGGTGCTCTGACTCCTAACTTTAGAGGGACTTTATACTCCCACACTATCTCATTGTCTGCAGTCAGCTCCATAAGATAACCTTGGCCACCGCTGCAGCCAAGGACATTACCATTAGGTAAGACCTGCACACTCGATAAGCCACTGGAATAGAACTCTGTCGGTACTGGATGTGTAATAGAGTTATCGAAAACCGCAGGTTGATACAGACCATCTTTTTGGAGATAAGTCAAGCTGTCTTGGCTCCATGGATTATCGAATATTTCCATTTTAGAAATATTCCCTGGTGCTTTGTTATTAAAAACAAGGACATCATTATAATTAGCATGTGATGGTGATAAAAACTCATTGGCCCAGTGTGTATCATGTGGAAAAAACAAAACCTGATCAAGGTCTGAACCTCGTTTATAAGATTGCGGATTGCCTACCCTATATAGCAAATCTCCTCCCTTTCCATACTGCCCTCCAGTACTTCCTGCCGCTTCAGCAGTAGTGGTAGAATGATCTATAATCCAAAGCTCATTAAAGTAAGGGACACATAACATAATTTGATCCAATTCTTCATGATAATCTATGGCATTCATATGTAGCCAATCCCAATCGAGTGAACCTGTATTCTCTACATAATTTATATCGATTAATTCTGGATGCTCAGCAACAACACCATAATTAGATTTGGTAGAATCAACGTCCTGAATCAAGTGATCCCATGCATGCCATTCCCATACTTTCTCATCAGTATTGGGATTAATTTCAAAGATATAATCTGGATACAGGACACCATTAGTCAATGTCTCAGGTGATCTTCCATTTACAATAGCTTCTTCTTCAGTCCTTCGCTCCCAAGCTATCATGAGCACATTACCATTGGGCAACATTTCTATATCATGATGTAATCTCTCTTCTGTAGTATTTAATTCGTAAGACCATATCAAGTCATTATCCCAAGTAACAATCTCAACAAAGTATCCGCCCCCTCCAGACCCAATAGGACCTTGATCTGATTTCTTACACTTCATTAAGTCACCATTCTCTAACAGGTATACCGCATTATTAGGCACAAACATAGAATCATCATCCCACTGATGCACTATCTCACCACAATTATTAATAAGGTAGACAGTTGATTGCTGACGAGGAAAAAAAAGTGTGTATCCATCACTTGCGAGATGTTTATTGTAGGACAATAACCCTATTGTCTGATCTTGTGCCACTGCAAAATAACTAAGGGTACAAATGCCTAATATTATTAAGTACTTCATCGATGCTCATAATTTTAATCTACACTAATAATCACTTCTTAATCTAACTTATGCATTCTATATTACTTTGGTTATAAAAGATAACTATAATGTCTTATATAACAATATCCATAGACTATAATTATAGTTAGATTCTATAAGGATTTAAATCGATTCAACTTTATATGTAAATGATTATTAGTACTTTGGCTCATAGTAGAAAATTTAAACTCAATAGGCTATCACCTGTTGCTAAACAATACTTATATACATGAAAAATACTAATTTTCATTACCTCGTCCCATTGCTTCTTATTACGCTTCTGATTGCATGCGAAAAACCAGATCATGACTATGTGATTAGTTCTCCTAATCGACATATCTCTGTCCAGTTTGCACTATCCCAATCGGGTCGACCTATGTATCTTGTTAAGCATAAAAACAGACCTGTCATCGATACCTCATATATGAGTTTTGAGTTTAAAGACCTACCTGCGCTTGAGAGCAGTTTTGAGATTGCAGATTTCAGTAGCGGATCATTCAGCGAGACATGGTCGATGCCATGGGGAGAACAACTTGAAGTAGAGAATAACTACAACGAATTTACGGTCAACTTAGAAGAACAAAACGATAATGAAAGAAAACTAAATATCCACTTCAAAATCTATGACGACGGCGTAGGGTTTAGATACGAATTTCCAGAGCAGAAAAACCTTAAAGAAGTAATCATCACTGACGAGAACACAGAATTTAATCTAGTAGGTGATCATAAAGTATGGTGGATTCCTGGAGACTGGGATGTCTA
>CALLAG010000088.1 GCA_938002705.1 uncultured Saprospiraceae bacterium
GACATCTATGCCTACACGTCGGCTATCCCAGTTACCTTGGCCTTGTGATATCAGTCCATCAAAATTAGAAGTTCCACTCCAGAATGCTTGGTTGAATATATCTTGTGCACTGACTCTGACATTGAGCTTATCATCTAAGAATTTCTTAGATATCCCCATGTCTAATGAATAACTGGAGTCATACTCAAATACTCCACCCCAGACACCTGGGCCAGAATACCATCCTGATAACTCAAAAGTGTACTTCTTAGGCAATGAGAAAGTATGCTGCTGGAATATATTATAGCTGAATGCTTGTAAGTCGATAATGACACCATCACCATAGTCTGCTTGATTATCAAGATAAGATGCAGATATATTAAAGTACGCATTCCAGAAAGAACGGACTTCTATAGGTGCACTAATATTAGCACTAATGATAGTCTGCTCTGCGAGGTTATCCCAATTGATAAAACTCGCTCTGGGGTCCCTATCATCTGGCGCCAGTAATCTCGTTATCTGATCTGTCGTCTTACTATAAGCCAACTTGAAGTTATATCTCCACTTAAGGAGATAGCCTATCTCATAGTTATTGACGATCTCAGGCTGTAAGAAGGCATTCCCTTTAGAGAATGATAGTTCGCTTAGTTGTACCTCGAATGGATTAAGGACGTTATAATCTGGTCTGTTGATTCTTCTTCCATAGTTTAGTGATATGGCATCACTCATATTGACCTGATAAGTCAAGCCTAATGATGGAAAGATATTAGTATAGTCCAGTTCTACTGGAGGTTCTGTCAGCTCTGGTAAGAATGCTTGTAAGTTACCTGTCGCATCTGTCACCTCTACCCTCACACCTGAGCTCATGCTCCACTTCTCTGATAGTGATCTGCTGTATGATGCATAACCAGCATATACATTCTCAGTATAGAAAAACAAATTACTTCTGCGCTCGTCTACTTCTAATACATCATCGATGACATCATAGAAAAGAAAAGTATTATCAGTCTCTACTCTACTGTACTTAGATCCGAAACCTAATCTACCGCCAGCGAGATCTCGCTCATAGTCCAACTTAAGTGTATAGATATCGATATCAACTGGAGCAAAGTTAGCAAAGTTATTCTGCGTAAGAATCTTAGTCTCTGTGCTATCAAAGTAGGTATTAGGCTGAGTAAAAAATGCCGTGTTACGATACTGACCGTAATCTGCATCAAAGTTAATTGTCGATGTCTTATTATCGAATCTATAATTGATATTATAAGTATTACTTACATTCTCACCTCTCGAATTATTAGCTGCTATGAGTATACTATCGATATTATTAGGATTAGCTTGCGTTTTGATGAGTGTCCGACTTGCAGCATCATTTCTGTTATCTACATCTCCTCGGCTTACAAGTACGCCTAATGTATGCTTATCATTTATAAAATAATCAATCCCTCCACGTGCATTATAGCCTTCTCTATTAGATTCCATATCTGTGTCTCTTACGAGCGATAAGACATTCTGATTATCTACAAAATCAAACAACTCTTGTCTGTCAGCATCGGTGTAGCCTACATTTCCAAAAACATTAATCTTACCGTTACGATAGTTACCTGTAGTACCTACATTATACCGCCCTCTACGACCTTGACTAAATCCAGCATTAACGGAACCATTATATCCGTAGCTGTCATTTTTCTTTAATCTTATATCAATGATGCCGGCATTACCCTCCGCTTCGTACTTAGCACCAGGGTTAGATATGATATCCATTCTATCTATCTGATCTGCTGTAAGATTAAGTAAGTAGTTCTTAAGATCCTCGCCTGACAATGGCAATCTCTTACCATCTACGTACACTAGTACGCCTGATCTACCGAGCACAATTATATTATCGTTATTATCTACGAGAACGCCGGGAGCTTTTCTGAGAAGATCTAAGCCATTACTACCCGTACTATTGATGGTGCCTTGTACATTGAATACAGTCCTATCGGCCTTGACCTCGACGATAGATCTCTTAGCCGTAATAACTGTCTCTTGTAGCTCTATAGAACTGCTTATGAGACTATTACCCCCTAAGTCAATATCCTGATCTCTAAGTTCTAACAAATCTGAGTAGTAATCTTCATGAGCGAGATAGGTCGCTTTGACGATATAACTACCTGCAGGCATAGATACAAAGCTAAATCTGCCATCTATATCGGTGGTCTCTACCTTGACCATAGAAGAATCCACTCCTGATAGCAGCAGCACATTAGCATAGACAACAGGCTGATCCTCAGAGTCATATAGACTTCCAATAATATTATAATCTTGCGAGAAGATACATAGTGGTAAACATAAGATCGTAATAAAGAGTATAGTTTTTTCCATAATTTCTAATAGTTATGGCAAAGATAATAGACCTCTACACTTTAGATAATATTTATATATGTACACATAGAAAATGACGATAGATGACTTATAAAATCAGAATTATATCAAAATTTAGAATATATTTTCGATGCTATTCATTCTCTAAAAAACAAGGATTCGCATATTTTTACTGCATTTATTGCATCTTGTGCATGACTTAATCTCTCATCTAACAAATACGATCTTGAAGAACGAATCAATCTTAGGCTTTAACCTCAAACATCTAAAAGGCGATGTTTTTGGAGGTATTACAGCGGGTATCGTAGCATTGCCGCTGGCTCTGGCATTTGGTGTAAGCTCAGGTCTGGGGCCAAGCGCAGGTCTCTATGGTGCCATATTTATAGGATTTTTTGCTGCATTATTTGGTGGCACGGCGACTCAGATATCAGGACCTACGGCTCCTATGACTGCAGTAAGCATGGTTGTGATAGCGGGTATCGTGGCTGCATTTGATGGAGAAGTCAGTAAGGCCTTACCGGCAATATTGACAGTATTCCTCTTAGGTGGTTTGATGCAAGTAGCTTTAGGATTATTGGGATTCGGTAAGTATATCAAGTATATCCCCTATCCCGTCGTTTCAGGATTTATGACTGCCATAGGTGTGATTATTATAGTGACTCAGATACTACCATGTATAGGTTACTACCCTAAAGAAGATATCGCTTTTGTAGAACAATTTAAACCATTCGCTGAGGAAGTCATCTTAGAGAATATACTTAAGGAAGAGGCAGGTGAAGGCCTTTTAGTTGTGGAGAACTTTAAGGAGACTATTATAAAAGCTGATAAGATAACATCAGAACAGATCCTTAAAGAGTCACAGACCCTAGCTGGAAGTGCAGCGTCTGGAGTCACAGGCGCTTTGAGAGTTCTACCGCGAGCTATTAGAAATATCTCCTGGCTAGAATTATTACTTGCACTTGGCACCATATTCATTATATATGGTTTTAGACTTATCACTAAAGCTATCCCGAGTACTTTGATAGCACTATTTGTGATGTCAGGAATTGCTATCGGTTTTGACCTTGGATATAGACCTATAGAACAGATACCATCAGGCTTACCATTACCTAATATTGGGATCATCACTAATTTTAATCTGGAGTATATATCTCCTTATATTTTTACGGCATTGACACTGGCCTTATTAGGTTCTATTGACTCATTACTAACATCCGTCGTCGCAGACAACATGACTAAGACTGTCCACAAGCCTAACAAAGAACTTATCGGACAAGGTATAGGTAATTCTATAGCAGCTATATTCGGCGGTATCCCAGGTGCAGGAGCTACGATAAGAACTGTCGTGAATATCAATGCTGGAGGAAAAACCAAGTTATCAGGAATGATAGCTGCTATCCTTCTATTATTTATCCTTATCGCATTAGGCCCTATAGCATCAAGAATTCCTGCTACTGTGTTAGCAGGTATCCTTATTACAGTGGGTATAGGCGTTATGGATTATAAAGGTCTGAAGGCCATACCTTATATGCCCAAGCCTGAAGTGGCTATAATGCTTATCGTACTCGTACTATCATCTATATGGAACCTCGTATATGCAGTAGGTATAGGTCTCATCATCGCCTCTCTTATGTTTATGAAAAAAATAGGTGATCTCACCGCTAAGCGATCTAAAGTCACCGTACTCGCAGATGAAGAGAGATGGGTGGACGAAATGGATTTTCCAGATAGTCTCAAGGAAGAGGTCTTTATCAAGCACATTAATGGGCCCCTATTCTTTGGTTCTACAAGTGACTTCACACAATTATCACAACAGATACCACCGACTGCATCTACGATCATCATACGTACCGGCAAGATGAATTACATAGACCAGTCCGGTCTGTATGCCATGGAGGATGCATTAGTAGGCTTAGTCCAAAAAGGGAAGAAAATAGTCCTTGTCGGATTATCTAATCAACCTAAATATATGATGGAAAAGATAGATATCATCCCTGATCTTGTACCAAGAGAACAGTTATTCAAAGATTTTGAGTCTTGCCTGAGATGGATTAAAGCTAATGTGAGGGATGTCCAATAAGTTAGAAGTGCAGGCTTTCATGGTCGGAGAGCTATGTCCTCTCGGTTAGCGAGAGGTCGAAGATATGAATCAGCGAGAGGTCATAGACATGAATCAGCGAGAGCACCAAGATCTTCGTGTAACTAATCAGCGAGAGGTCACAGACCTTCGAGTAACTAATTAGCGAGAGGTCACAGACCTTCGCTTCGGTTAGACCATAACCGATCCTCTTTCCTTCCCTTATGATGGAAGGAAGAATCCTTTGCCACTTTCGTGGCTATGTACTTTCTGAAAAGTGTTCGTAAGAACACTATTAATTTACCTTCCCATTTTTAGGGGAAGGTCAGGATGGGAATCTCCTAACACACAACAATAAAAACTAATTCTACAAGCATCCAAGCGACAACACAGTAAGCTACTTTTTTCATGATTTAGATTATTTATAAGTGCAATTACAATAGTTACGTGCACTCTATCTGCATCATGAATTTAAATTTATAATTTTTTCTTGGCGATTCTCTTCTTACTTAATTGAGCAACTGGATTATAATCTAAGCACAGCTGCAACCACCCCTCTAATTCCGTATCTGTATCTATCGCTTCGAATATTACAAAAACATAACCTTTCATAGGTCGGCCCGTAAAGTCCATGGGCATAGCCCCTTTTTTCTGAATGGCTTTACCATACAAATGTGTTCCCACACGAGCCATCAGTACATCTGTTTCTTTAGCTTTTATATGTAATAGTCCACAGCACATCTTATCATTGACCATAAAACATAGCCCACCAAACATTTTCTTTTCGATATAATTAACATGTTGACTATCAAATACTTGCCGTATTCTATCTGCCATATATTCGTCGTAAGCCATAGGACTATTTTCTACTATTTATATATCTTTATAAGTTACCTCAAAGGTATCCTTGAGCTTATCTATACTTACAGGTTTCAGAAGTTTCATATTTAATTCTTGCTTGGTCATGACCTTCTCTTGGATGTTATCGTTATAATATTTTATTGGAGATTTTTTCGGGTCTGCTTCTCTCTTTGATATGAATTCTTTGTGACTGATAATCCTTTGATTAATGATGTTGTCGTAGAAATCTAATCCTATCGCTTCTATATTATCGCTCATCATCTTAGTGAAGGCACTATCTATATCATAAGATATACTGTCCCTGCCAGATGCTATAGAAGCTATCGCTGTCGTCCCAGTACCACCAAATGGATCTACTACAATATCACCATACAGAGAATACATCTGTATCAATCTATGCGGTATCTCAAATGGGTATGCTGCACTTCTGGATCTGCTATCGGACTTAGCTAAGGATTGCTTAGTACCTTTTAAGTCCCACAGATCTGAGAACCAATTATTTCTCTCTTCCCAGAAGAATGCACTCTGCTGCCGTCTTAGTTTATCCTCAGCAGACTTGAATATTCTCTTGCCTCCTTTTCTGAATATAAGAATCCACTCATGCTCTAATGTCACATATGCTCCTGAGGGCAGCATCCCTGATCCCATGAACTTATTGGGTGCATTCGTCTGCTTACGCCAGAGGATATTAGGGAGGTTAGGTATTCCGATATTGGCAAATGCAGATATGATTCTACTATGATTAGGATACAACTGGAACTCCCCTCCTATCGTCCTCGTTGCATCACCGATATTAATACAAGCGAAGCCTCCAGGTAGGAGAATACGATCTATCTCTCGCCATACGGCATCTAGCTCTACATGCATAAGCTCGAATGCTTCTGGACCATTCTCATTCTTGAGAGCATCTCCTATATCTGTATTCTGCAGGGACATGATATCATCCCACATCGCTATCATAGGGTACGGCGGTGAGGTGGCTACTAAGGCTACACTGCCATCATCTATGGATGACATGTCATGGGCACCGCCAGCATATATTTTATGTGATGTAGTCATGATTAATTAAGACTTGCGTTAAGCAAAGCTAATGAATAATGACCAACACAAAAAAAGCTGTCACTTACGTGACAGCTTTTGACTTATTCCCTCTAATAAACGATCTGCAGTTAGCACTACATATTTACTCTTTTATAGTCCACCATTTAGCTGGTCTTGCATATCTTTTAGTTCATCCCACATGCCTTTATCAGCAAATTTGGCTTGCTGTGGCCACGTCGTCGGATTGTGCATTTTGTATCTGCTACCAGCAGTCAGTAGTATTTCTTTAATCTCTTCTGGATCTTTCTCTGATAATTCCTTGTAAGTCATAATACCTGCTTCTTGCAGTATACTTTCTATCTTAGGCCCGATACCTTCTATCTTCTTAAGATCATCACCTTCACTCGGCGAGTAGAGTACATCTGGGCTTGAGTTATTCTGAGTCCTTCTACCTACTATAGAACTTTCTAATTCTGTTCTGGTCTCATTGACAAGTGTCTTAGATACTTCTACTGTGTCCATGCCCTCTATCATTGACTTAAGCGTATCCATATCTATCTGTCTTACGACTTCTACCTCTTTTATTATCTCTACGGGGACTTCTCTGATGACTTCGACTTCTACCTCTTTGATCACTTCCACTGGCACCTCTTTGATGACCTCTTTTATAACTTCCACTTCCTTGACTACTTCTACTGGCACTTCTTTGATAACCTCTTTTTCTACTATGACCTCTACAGGTACTTCTTTTATCACCTCTACTTCCTTAATGACTTCTACCTCATTATTGACGATGACTTCTTTGATCACCTCTATCTCTCTGATGACTTCTACTTCTTTGACAGATTCTACGGCGACTTCTTTGATGACTTCTACTTCTTTGATCACTTCTACAGGTACTTCTTTTATTACCTCTACTTCCTTAATGACTTCGACTTCTTTGATGACTTCATATGGCACATCTTTACTCACTTCTACTTCCTTGACAACTTCCACATTTTTAGTGACGATAACCTCTTTTATAACTTCTACTTGCTTGATGACCTCCACTTCCTTGATGACTTCCACAGGCACTTCCTTGATGACCTCTACTTCTTTGATGACCTCGACAGGGACCTCTTTTATCACTTCGACAGGTACCTCCTTGATCACCTCTACTTCTTTTACTGCAGCATTTTTAGCATCTTGTAACTGAGATACTGTATAGTTGTGAGTGGAGTTAAGTTGAGCAAATTGTGTATTAAGATTTTCTAATTCTTCGTTTTTAGACTTAGCAGTCGTCTCATATGATTGAATTAGATCTTTTTGATTTTTGATTTGTCTATCATATTCTGAAGTATCTAACTTCTTACTTCTACCTGCTAGAAAGCCTAATAGACCAGCAACTGCAGATAGTATTAATGGTAATAATGCACACATAATAAAGGTATTTTATAAAAAGGTATTGTTATTAATAGGTGGTTGTAATGATGTAGGAATTATCGCTTAGCAGTACCGAAAGCGATTGTAATACCCTTTCGTAGCGTATTACCTTCCATACAATTTATATTGCCGTCTCTTCCTATAGTCCTCAGCTGATCGGAATTAGCACCTTGCTCTAAGAAATATGCTTTTACAGCATTAGCCCTTGCAATACCGAGGTTTTCATAGTCCGTATTATTAATTTCGTCAGGTAAGTAGAAACCTTTTATTTGCATCAATGTATTAGGATTCTCACCTAAGTGGCTCACTACATTACCAAGAATTATTTTGAGATCGTCATCTAAGCTGAGGTACGTATCATTAGACTTTTCAAACTGGAAATTACTGTCTGATACTATATTAAGATTGGAAGTTGTATCTCTGAATATCAGTTTCATAGAACAATCTTCATCAGAAGATATTGCCGCAGCAGCGGATGTCTCAGCCGATCCCCCATTGTTACATATGTATTTTTTACACAAGAAATAACCGACTATAAGCCAGAGAAATAAGAGGATTAAATAAAATGTTCTCATCAGGAATAATTATTTTGTTGATATAATTTGAAACTTTTAATCAATTCTCTAATACAAATCTCAAAACAAAATAATCTCAAAAACAAGCATTTATATGTATAAATAACTTATTTTCAATCACTTACACGGAATCTGGAATTAATCACTGTGCAGTGTAGAAAAGAAAAGTGTATTAAAGGATTCTAAATGGATATACCTTATAAGCAATATCCAATAACGAAAACTCAATATTCGTACCATAAAATGACAAATGTTAAATTTTTACCATATATAACATTATTAATTACAGCACTTTACAATTAATATCTATGCAATACTTTACTTTCCTTATACTATTTTTCTCCACCTCACTACTCTATTCTCAGTCTGTATCGCCTATGCAGCATGATAGCAGATTAAGTGATATAGTACAAAATATATCTCCTGACCGAATACAGTCAGATATAGAAAAACTGGTCTCATTCGGTACGAGGCACACCTTATCTGATACCGTATCAGCAACAAGAGGGATAGGTGCTGCAAGAAGATGGATCAAGTCAGAATTTGATGTAATATCTCAAGCTTGTGGTGGCTGCCTGGAAGTAAGTTATCACAGGGGCGAAGTCAAAGCTGGAGAGTCGCGAAGGATTCCAGATGACACATGGATCGTCAATGTAATGGCTATCAAGCGAGGGACCCTCTACCCTGACCGGTATATCATTATGTCTGGCGATATAGACTCAAGAGTCTCTGACCCACTCGATGGCACTTCTGATTCTCCAGGTGCTAATGATAACGCGTCAGGTATGGCTGGTGTTATAGAAGCGGCAAGAGTACTGTCAGAATATGAGTTTCCTATGAGCATAATATTCGTGGGTCTATCGGGTGAGGAGCAAGGTCTATTC
>CALLAG010000089.1 GCA_938002705.1 uncultured Saprospiraceae bacterium
AATTTCTTCAGATGTCTTTTCATTTCTCGTTGTACTTGATCAAATGTAGGCAAATCTTGAATTTGATTTGACATTGACTTGCCCCATCTACCTTTGTATTGTGGAAGTCGTTTTTTAATAGATTTGTGAAATGCTAAAGGATCTATATCCTTTGCTTCGCATTTCTCAATAAATTCCGGGACGAAAAAATCAATATCCATTCCATATACTTCAAGTAAATACCATATGTCGTAGTAGTCTCTTGGTTGCATCCTTTGCATCGTACATCTGAGCTTCTCCACTAACACCTCCTCCAATGAGTAACATAAAAGTTTATAATCTTCCAGATCAGAGTAACTATTAATGGCCTGCATCGTTACTGCATCAAACACTAATTTTTCATTTCGAGATATATCAACTTTGACCTTCTTGTTTGAGCCATCGCCACCGAATGGCCCAACATATGACATATAGAAGTTATTGCCTCCATCTTCATGATCATTTTGATCAACGATCGCAAGAGGTATATTAGCTTCTTCTTTAATGTACTCAAATACTTGATGAAATCTTTCTATTAGTTGATCAGTAGACTGATCAATGATTAAAGTAAAGTCAAGATCTTCGGAGTATCTGTAATCACTGAAATATACCTTCTTTAATAAGGTTCCTCCTTTGAAGACAATTTCTTTTGATAAGTCCGAGTGATTAGCTATTCCACATAATATCCAAGACAATATGTAGTCCTTCTCAATTTGAGCATCTCTAACGCCGACTTTATTTGCCCGTTTTTGTATTTCGCCTGGTTTTATCATGTATAGAGAGCTGATTTAATTGTTTCTTCATCAATGTTTTTTAGAATTTTCCATCGAGATAGTCTTTTACCCTCTTTTGGGAGTTCTGTATCTAAAGTTGCGTATGAGTTTGATCTTAAAGTCAGTAAAGAAAGGTTTATATCAGTATGTATATTTAATAATTCAAGTAGGTATCCGAGTCTTTTGATTACTGACTGCGATTGGAATTGGATGGTATATTTAAGAAGTTTATCAAAATCTAATTTATCTTTTGATTCATAGATGGCTTTAGCTATTTCTACTATTCCTCCTGCATATTCTGGTTTAAATAAACAATCAATAATTGTTTTCTCTAAATCTGAACACAAAACCCTATCAAATTGGTTAATCCAAATTTTTTTACTCCCAAAAAAATGATTCTTATTATGGTATATAAATTGAAATTCTATCTTTTGAATTTTAAGTCTAGATTTTTTCAACTGCTTAGAAACAACTATTTGCTGTTTTAATGAAGGCTGAGTTATTAAGTTATGTATTTGTAATGCAGCGTAATAACCAATATAATACTCTGCACTTTCAACCAAATGTTTAGTTAGTAGATGCCATTCAGGAATATAAGTTAATCTTGATTCGCCAAGAGGTATAATTGCATACACACCTTCTTTGAGTCTTGATATTTTTCCTCTTCTGGTCATACTACTCAACAACTCTCTTATGGCACCTTTGGACACTTCTGGAAATTCTCGATATACTTCCTCAATATTAAAACAAGATTGATCTTGCTTCATAAATTGCGATATAAGTCTGTCTGAGCTTAACTTCATTTGTAATGTTTCATATCCTATACATAAGCCTTTTACTGACTTTAGTCGTATCAAAGATATTAATATTTACATAAAATTATGTTTCATATACTAATAATCAGTGAAATACTGATTATTAAACTATAAAAAACAACAATTTTTAAGGCAATATTTAAGATAACTCTCTTTGTTCTTATGAGGGTTACCATTCTTAAGCTACATGTCACTCGTAAATATATACTTACTATGAAAATTAGATAATAGATTAGGAATATAAGAATCCTTATAATACATTTGAGTTATGATTATGAATACAAATACAAATTGGTGGTGGCTAAACGATAAACTCAGTACTCGGGTAAGTTGATAGCTAACATTAATTATTAATATATAAAAATGGCTTGTCGCATCCCGACAAGCCATTTTTTTTTTACAATACTATATAGATATGAAATACGTACGTCATTCCAAACAAATAATATCAGATCTCTACACCCCTGTAGGCTGCTTGCTCAGGCTACGACAGAAGTACCATCAGGTTCTCTTACTCGAAAGCTCTGATTACTCAAGTAAGGAAAACAGTAAGTCATTTATATGCTTTGACCCTCTGGAAGGCATAGAAATAAAGGGATCTCATGTCAAGAAGTACAATCAAAACGGACAAGACAATTATGATAAGACGCCAGATTTAATACTTGACGAATTACAATTATTTATAGAGGATATCATCGTAGATGACGCTGACAATCTGCATGGCATATTCGGATACTCGTGTTATGAGAGTGTAGAATATTTTGATACGATTAAGTTCGATAAGTCAAAAACAACTGACGACATTCCTACTATGAAATATGACTTCTACAAGTATATGGTAGTCATAGATCACTATTCCGATACGATGGAGATACATGAATATCTCCAAGAGAATGAGACATCAAGCATAGACAAGATTATACAGATGCTTAACTATAAGGATGTACAGACATTCTCCTTCCACGTAGATGGAGAAGAGAGCAGCAATATAGAAGACGAGCAATACAAGTCTAACATCCGACAAGCCAAAAGCCATTTACAAAATGGTGATATATTCCAAGTCGTCCTCTCACGTAGATATGAGCAATCATATTCTGGTGATGTATTCAATGTATATCGGACGCTGAGATCTATCAACCCAAGTCCTTACTTATACTTCTTTGATTATGGTGGGTATAAGATATTCGGATCATCACCTGAGGCACAGATTACTATATCCGGTGATACAGCAGAGATACACCCTATAGCAGGGACATTTAAGAGGACTGGGGATACATTATTAGATATAGAAAAAGCAGCCGAACTGAGAAGTGATCCCAAAGAAAATGCTGAGCACGTCATGCTCGTAGACCTGGCACGTAACGATCTAAGCAAGCATACAACTAACGTCCACGTCAAGAAATATCAAGAGATCCAATACTTCAGTCACGTCATACACCTTACATCAGTGGTAGAAGGCACCCTCAGCGATCCCGATGACGCATTAGATATATATGCAGATACATTCCCAGCGGGGACACTGTCTGGAGCCCCCAAGTACAAAGCCATGCAGATCATAGATAAGCTGGAGACGACTGGCAGGGGCTTCTATGGAGGCGCTATAGGCATGATAGGACTTAATGGCTCTATCAACCAAGCGATACTTATAAGGTCCTTCTTAGCTATAGATAGGACACTAAGATATCAGGCCGGCGCTGGCATCGTCATCGACTCCGATGAGGAAAGTGAACTACAAGAAGTCAACAACAAATTAGCAGCACTCAAAGCTGCCATTAAGAAAGCAGAATCCATCAGTCAATCATAATATAAGATAATAAGAACATGGAAAAGAAAATAGTCATCATAGACAATTATGATTCATTCACCTATAATCTTGTACATATCATAGAGCAGATACAAGGGCACAAAATAGACGTATACAGGAATGATGAGATTACCGTAGAAGAATGCGATCGTTACGACTACATCATTATATCACCTGGGCCAGGCCTACCCCAAGAAAGTGGCAATACGATGGAGATCATAAAGTCTTACTATAAGACTAAAAAGATCTTCGGCGTATGCTTAGGACTTCAGTCGATGGTAGAAGTATTCGGAGGTCAACTTAAGAACTTAGCGCAAGTCTATCATGGTATAGAGACACCCATGCAAGTTATAGTAGACTCACCTATCTACAATGAGATAGAGAATGAATTCATCGCAGGAAGATATCACTCATGGGTTGCTGATAGAGAAAATTTTCCAGAAGAACTTATCATAGATTGTATAGATAACGATAATGAGATTATGGGACTCCATCACAGAGCATATCCTATGTATGCCGTACAGTTTCATCCAGAATCTATTATGACACCAGATGGAATAATCATGCTCCGCAACTTCCTCAATCTTTAATTCATTCTTGCTATGAAAAACATACTAAGTAAATTATTTAACCACGAAAAGCTCAGTGCTGCAGAAGCTAAGCAAATACTGGTGGATATATCTGAAAGCAAATACAATGATGCTCAAGTTGCCGTATTTATGGGTGTCTATATGATGCGATCAGTTAGTGTAGAAGAGCTCAAAGGATTCCGAGATGCTCTATTAGAATTGTGCCATCCATTCGATATGGAAGGTATAGAATCTACTGATATGTGTGGTACTGGTGGCGATGGTAAGAATACATTTAATATATCTACGACGAGCTCATTCGTTGTAGCTGGAGCAGGATATAATGTTACTAAGCATGGTAACTATGGCGTCTCATCGATATGTGGATCCTCTAATGTACTGGAGCATTTAGGATTCAAATTCTCCGCTGATGTATCATTACTTAAGAGACAATTAGACAAAACCAATCTATGCTTCATACATGCACCTCTATTCCACCCTGCTATGAAGGCTGTTGCTCCTATCAGAAAACAATTAGGTGTCAAGACTTTCTTCAATATGCTGGGGCCACTTGTCAATCCTGCACGACCGACACATCAGACAGTGGGCGTATTTAATATTGAGTTAGCCAGATTGTATCAGTATCTTCTGGAGAATGAAAATAAGCAATACAATATCCTACATGCCTTAGATGGCTATGACGAGATATCTCTGACCAGTGAGACTCTAAGAATAAATAACAATGGCGAAACCATCATCGATGCTTCAGACTTTAATGCATCACCATTATCATCAGAGAGCATTTATGGGGGTAGTACGATAAAAGATTCCTCTGACATTCTGATTGCCATTCTGGATAATAAAGCGACTGATGCGCAGAAGAATGTTGTCCTCGCTAATGCTGCAATTGCGATACAAGGATTCGAAAAAGAAAAGTCTATCATAGATTGTTACCACATAGCCAAAGAAGCAATCGAATCAGGTGCTGCCAAAAATACATTCTCAACACTTCTAAAAATGAACGCCAATTGAATATCCTCGACAAAATAATAGCTCATAAAAGACAGGAAGTAGAAATTGCTAAAGCAAATTGTCCTATAAGCTCATTTGCTCAAACAGACCTGTATCAAAGATCTCCTTTCTCACTATCACAGAAGCTGAAGTCTTCTGATGGCATCAATATAATAGCAGAATACAAAAGAGCGTCTCCCTCTAAAGGCCTTATCAATGTAAGTGATTCTTCTCCTTCAGAAGTTGCTCGGGCATATGAGCTATACGGAGCCTCAGCTATATCGACATTGACAGATAGTTATTTTTTCAAGGCTCAATCCGATGACTTTACTGAAGTAAGGAAGGAGGCAAGCATTCCTATATTAAGAAAAGAGTTTATCATAGATGATTATCAATTACATGAAGCGAAAGCTATGGGAGCTGATGTGATATTATTGATCGGTGCAGTATTAGAAAAGTTAGAATCTGAGCACTTGACTAATATGGCTCATGACTTAGGAATAGAAGTATTGTATGAGATACACGGTGAAGAAGACATCGATAAAATGCCTGAGAAAGTAGACATCGTAGGTATCAATAATCGAGATCTGAAAACATTCACTGTAGACTATCAGCACTCTATAGATATGCTACAGAAACTGCCTTCAGAATATCCTAAAATATCTGAAAGCGGGATATCCAACACTGACACCATTATAGAATTACATAAAGCTGGATTCGATGGATTCCTTATCGGAGAAGCATTTATGAAAGAGGAAAATCCGGGAGAAGCATTCCATAATTTCATCACAGATTGTCAGACCAAACTTACTACATTATGATAGTGAAAGTCTGTGGCATCAATGATAGTAGGCAACTGAAGCATTTGGCTTCAAGCTCCGTCGACATGATTGGTCTTAACTTCTATAATAAAAGTAAGCGATATGTTGTCGCAGATAACTTAGCACATGTCGATATAAAAGAGAAGCAACTTATAGGTGTATTCGTCAATGAAAGCATAGAAAAAATAAGCCAATTACATGACGTCTATAATTTCTCCTATATACAATGTCATGGACATGAAAGTGTAGAACAATGCAAGAAAATACAAGATATTCAGAAAATAATAAAGGTTTTTAGCATCTCAGAAGTGCAAGACTTTGAAGATACTAACGAGTACGAATTCGCAGATCTATTTCTTTTTGATACAAAGACTAAAGCGTATGGTGGCAGTGGAAGGAAATTTGACTGGAGTCTAATAGAAGCATACAGAGGTCATGTTCCATTCTTATTGGCCGGAGGTATTTCATGTAAAGATATAGAAGTAATTAGAGATGTAAACCATCCGCAATTCTATGGTATTGATATCAATTCAAAATTTGAAATTAGACCAGGATATAAAAACTTAAGTGAAGTAGAATTATTTACAAAAGAGATAAAAACAATCTTATGACAAAGATGAACTATAGCGTAGATCCAGCGGGATTCTACGGAAAGTACGGAGGAGCATTTATACCAGAGATGCTCCATAGTAATATATCGCGACTTCAGCATACTTATCTTGACATCATCAATGCGGAGTCATTTCAGAAAGCATTTAATGCATTGCTTAGAGATTATGTAGGCCGTCCTACCCCACTCTATAAAGCCAAAAGACTTTCAGAAAAATACAATATCAATATCTACCTGAAGCGAGAAGACCTTTGTCATACCGGTGCTCATAAGATTAATAATACAATAGGCCAAATCCTACTTGCCAAAGAACTCAAAAAGACGAGAATAATAGCGGAGACTGGAGCAGGACAGCATGGCGTGGCTACTGCAACTGTATGTGCACTTATGGGCATAGAATGTATCGTGTACATGGGAGAAGTCGATATCGAGAGGCAAGCGCCTAACGTAGCTCGTATGAAGCTCTTAGGTGCAGAAGTCAGAGCTGCCAAAAGTGGCAGTCGTACTCTCAAGGATGCTACTAATGAAGCCATCCGTGACTGGATAGATAATCCCGTAGATACACATTATATTATCGGCTCAGTGGTGGGACCTCATCCCTATCCTGATATGGTCACTCGATTCCAATCGGTCATCAGTCAAGAGATACGATACCAACTTATAGACAAAACGGGCAAAGCTTATCCCGATCACCTCATCGCATGTGTAGGTGGTGGATCTAATGCTGCAGGGGCTATGTATCATTTCTTAGATGAAGAGAACTGTAATCTTATCCTCGTAGAAGCTGCAGGCAAAGGCATCAACAGTGGTCATACCGCAGCGACCAGTGCCAAAGGCAGTAAAGGCATCATACATGGATCTATGACAATGCTCATGCAAGATCAAGAAGGACAGATCATAGAGCCTTACTCTATATCAGCAGGACTCGACTATCCAGGCATAGGACCACTCCATGCACACCTTATAGAAAGCGGAAGGGCTGAAGTCCACAGTGCTACTGATCAGGAAGCGCTTGATGCTGTGTATGCTTTATCTAAGCTGGAAGGTATCATACCTGCACTGGAGACAGCTCATGCACTGGCCATTCTGGAACATAGAAAATTTAAACCAGAGGAGAATGTCATCATTAACTTATCAGGTAGAGGCGATAAGGATCTTTCTACTTATATAAATCATATGGATAATGGAGAATAAATTGCAAAAACTCTTACAAGATAAGAGTGAGAATATATTGAATATATACTTTACCGCTGGCTATCCTCAGAAGGATGACACAGTCGCTATCATCAATGAGTTAGATAAAGCTGGTGTGGATATCATAGAACTGGGCATCCCCTACTCTGATCCATTAGCTGACGGTACGACGATACAGGAAAGTAGTAAAGTAGCCTTACAGAATGGCATCAACTTGCAGCTGGCAGTACAACAGGTCAAAGAAGTCAGAAGGACATCAAGTATACCTATCATAATCATGGGATACTATAATCAATTCTTACAGTACGGAATAGAAAAACTACTACAAGAAG
>CALLAG010000090.1 GCA_938002705.1 uncultured Saprospiraceae bacterium
ATCACAGCCTTTTAATATTATACTCTGTTGGTGACGATTTGCAGTCGTACACTGAGCTAAGTGTCGGTCTCCTGACCGACGTTAGAGAGTGTAATTGTTTGACTTCTCATCGGCTACAAGCCGATACGTAAGTTCCGTATACGATCAGGAGATCGTAACGAACAGTTCATAGTTTTGGCAATTACTATATCAAATTATCAAAAACAAAAAAAGGCTGTGATAAAAATCACAGCCTTTCAATATTATAGTATTATTTCTTTATGCTTATTGCTATACCGCAAAACTCTCCCCGCATCCACATGTACGGGCTGCGTTAGGATTGTTAAAGAAGAATCCTTTGCCGTTAAGGCCACCAGAGAATTCTAAAGTCGTATTACACAAATAGAGGAAGCTCTTAAGATCTGTGACGACTTTGACATCATTATCCTCGAATACCTGATCATCAGGTAATGAAGTATCATCAAAATCCAGATTATAAGACAGACCAGAACAACCACCACTTGTGACGCTTACACGTACGAAGTGATCATCGGTCAGATCAGAACCCATCTTGAGTTCAGCTATTTTCTCTTTGGCGCTATCTGCTACGAATAACATAATTATGCAGGCTCTACGATGCCGTTTTTCTTTTTGTAATCTGATATTGCACCTTTGATAGCATCCTCTGCAAGAACAGAACAGTGTATCTTAACAGGAGGCAATGCCAGCTCTTCTACGATAGCCATGTTATCTATAGTCAGTGCTTCATCGATCGTCTTACCTTTAAGCCACTCAGTAGCTAATGAAGAAGAAGCGATAGCAGATCCACAACCGAAAGTCTTAAACTTTGCGTCTTTGATAACCTTAGATTCATCATCTACTTCGATCTGGAGTCTCATGACGTCACCACATTCTGGGGCGCCTACTAGACCAGTACCTACGTTCTGAGCATCTTTGTTGAGCGTACCTACGTTCTTAGGAGTCTTGAAGTGCTCGAGTAATTTTTCTGAATAAGCCATTTTTTCAATTTTATTTGTATCGTAAAAACGTATTTCTACAAGTTATAGTTCAATTATTAAATTAACGATCGATTAGTGCTCCGCCCATACGACAGCATCGAGATCGACACCCTCCTTATACATCTCCCATATAGGACTTAAGTCTCTCATGTGATTGACACCTTGAGTCACTTGCTTTATAGTCGCATCTATTTCCTCCTCTGTAGTAAATCTACCTAAGCTGAATCGTATAGAAGAATGTGCAAGATCATCACCAAGACCTAATGCGATAAGCACATATGATGGTTCTAATGACGCAGAAGTACATGCACTTCCTGAGGAGACACCGATACTCTGATTGAATGTCATCATCAAGCCTTCTCCTTCTACATGCTTGAATGAGATGTTTGTGACATGTGGCATTCTATGCTCCACATTACCGTTAATGTAGCATTCTTCCATATTCGCCATAAGCGAACTTTCTAATTTATCTCTGAGTCCAGCTAATCTTTTAGCTTCTTCTGCCATTTCGTTTTTAGCCAGTTCTGCAGCTTTACCCATCCCAACTATAGCAGGGACATTAAGCGTACCAGAACGCATACCTCTCTCGTGACCACCGCCATCCATTTGTGATGTTACTTTGACACGAGGATTTTTTCTATTGACGAATAATACACCGACACCTTTAGGTCCATACATCTTATGTCCTGTAAATGCCATCAGGTGTACACCTGTTTCTTTCGGATCTACAGGAATCTTACCTACCGCCTGCGTTGCATCTGACATGAATAAGACACCTTTCTTAGCACAGATATCACCTATCGCTTTCATAGGCTGTATCACGCCCGTCTCGTTGTTAGCCCACATGATAGAGACTAATATTGTCTTATCTGTAATGGCGTTCTCTAATGCTGTAAGATCCACTAATCCATCTGGTTGCACATCGAGATAAGTGACCTCGCCACCCATCTTCTCTATCTTCTTACAAGAATCTAAGACTGCCTTATGCTCTGTCTTAAGAGTGATGATATGATTACCCTTACGGCTATACATCTCGAATACACCCTTAAGCGCAAGATTATCCGCCTCAGTAGCGCCTGATGTAAATATAATCTCTCTTGAGTCTACATTGATGAGATCAGCGACTTGCTCTCTTGCCTTATCTACTCCGCTCTCTGCAGACCATCCAAAAGGGTGATTTCTACTTGCAGCATTACCAAAATGTTCTGTAAAATAAGGTAACATAGCTTCTACGACACGTGGATCTGTAGGAGTTGTAGAGTTATTATCTAAGTATATCAAATGGTTCGAATTCATAATCGTTTTAATATTAAGTTCAAATATATAGAATATAAAGACCGAAATCACTTATTTTATAGTCTTTCAAGAGATAAGAAAACACATAATCCTTAAATAAGTTCAAGTGACACAAAGGCTAACAATAGAATCAAAAAACTGGGAAAATCAGACACATCAGGAGTGGCTCAAAAGGATCAAAAAAGAGCTGAAGCTTGATGACTTGTCTGACAAGGCATTACATATAGACAAGGATATAATATATGATCCATACAAGGAGTATGGAGCTGATATTCCAGCTCTGAAAATCAAAAATTACCCTCATATGAGTATGGGTGTCGTATTTCATCCTGAGGACGAAATTAGTTTTAATAGCGAGCTTATGAAGCTACTCCCTTATGATCTTAGAGTAATAAGGCTTAAGTTGAATAGAGAGATGGACTGGAATACGATGATGAAAGACGTACATATGAATCTGGTGACATGGATTATAGAATGCGATAATGACGAAGTGAGGACTTCTTTCGATGCATACCTATCTGGAATCGATAATAGGGATGGTCTGAGAGTTATTTACTCTGGAGAGTCTTCTGGTGATGAGAATATCACAACATTAAGCTATATCGCAGACGAAAAACTCTCTGGAGTAGATATGATTAAGAGTATACATAAAGATCTCAATGCAATCAAAGGTGACGACATTTATATCGAAGTCAAAATCGGGCAAAATCTACTAAGCACGATACCTCTTGTAAGAGCCATACGATTATTAATAGAAGAGTATTATCCATCTAAGAA
>CALLAG010000091.1 GCA_938002705.1 uncultured Saprospiraceae bacterium
ACAAGATGGACAGACGACAGGAGGATATCCGAGAATAGACTATATAGCTACTGCAGACCTGAGCTTGTTCAATCAATTAGCTATAGGCCGTAGCTTTGAGGTAATAATAAGTTATTAGAAATAATTCGGGGACTTTAGGCAGATAAGCCTAATTATAACCTCACAAGGAAGTTCTCGAGGTTTTGGATTGCCCCCTTAGCAGTTTTTACTACTTGATTAATAATGTGTTTCATATCTTAAAATTTTGTGTATTCGATTATATAACGTCGAATTATACTGCAAGGTTTGATAAAAAATCAATAAGATCCAAATTTTATACTGCATTTTATATCAAAAAATCAATAAGCAGATGTATCGAATAGTTAAAATGTGATTATGGAAATATAATTCTGCCAAAATGAAAAGTAGCGTTATTATATTTAAAATATTATTAATATATAAATCGCTTATATTCAGTACAAATAGCTATGCTATTCCAATGGAATAAAAAACAAAAGCCTCTTAGCTACAATGCTAAGAGGCTTTATGATTTGTTTAAAATTTAAATCCTTCTCTACTATAGTTTTATCATTTTGACCACAGAAGATACTCCTTTTATATTATTTGCTTTAATATAGAATATACCTGATGGCATATCACTTATATCTATCATCAATGAATCATCGATTCCATCAACTTGATATTCTGCAACAAGTCCCCCAGTAATGTCATAGAGTCTGATATCTACAACGCCGTAATCTACTGAACTTTGATTATCAATAATCTTGACTTGATCATCATTTTCAAAATTCCAAGATACATTGATTGAGTTCAGAGCAGGGTTTGGTATTGCTGATAATATTTTATCATTAATAGTGTTATTGCTTAATCTTGCATTGAAACTACCATTTGCCCAAGCCGAGGTACTGCCGTTACAGTTAGCTCTTACTTTCCATGTGTAAGCTGCATTTTTAGTCAGACCACCAACTGTAACTGATGTGCCGTTGACAGTTCCAGAAGCGATAAGTGTACCAGAGCTATTATATACTTCTACATCATAATTATTAGCACCCGACACAGCTGTCCAGCCGAGAAGCGCTTCTTTGCCCCCCTTACGTCTTGTATGTGTGAGACCGGTAGGTACACCACATCCTGCAGGTGGCGGCGGCGGAGAGCTACATACTGGGTCACTTGTACAATCAGAATCTGCGCAGTCTACATCACCATCACCATCATCATCTATTCCGTTATCACATATCTCAGCTACTGGAGGAGGTGGTGGTGGAGGTGGAGTACCACTACATGCTGAAGACAATAATCCTGATCTTGAATTATTAATCGCTGCCCACATTCTCGTCTTCTGTCCCGTTGTAAATAGATTCATACATCCATCATCAGAATAATCCATATAATTCTGGAACATATCAGGGAAATCTGGACCACCATTATTACCTCTAGGACTACAGCTGTTAGGGCCTGGATAATTACATGGAGAGCCCGTATAGTTAGGACCACCTGCTGGAGGTGTATCACTTACCTGATCATCTACTCTACAGTTACCATCTCCCCATATATGTCTTAAGTTAAGCCAGTGTCCCACCTCGTGGGTACCAGTTCTTCCTAGATCAAAAGGTGCCGTTGCTGTACCATTAGTACCAAAGTATCTATAATCTATAACTACACCATCTGTGCTTGCTGCACCACCAGGAAACTGAGCATAACCTAAGATGCCTCCTCCTATATTACAAACCCAGATATTTAATTTCTGAGAAGGAGAATCGACGTCCTTTCCACCACTAGAATTAAACTTTACGGAATTATTAGTCCCAAAACTAGAGACACTAGTAGCCGTTCTCGTCACCTCGACAAGACAAAACTCTATGTCTGAATCTGCAGCTACACCTATGAAATCATTAGGTGTATTAGAGGCGTCAGCATTAAGTCTTCTGAAGTCTTCTGTTAATACATCGATTTGGCTATCTATCTGAGATTGAGAGATATTCTGAGTCGTTGTATTATATACCACGTGTACAACGACTGGAATAGTAAGGACTGCGCCGTTTAATTCTTTATCTAAACTAAATCCTTTAGTAAATTCCTCTAATTGGTCTAAATTCTTTTGAATTTCTGGATTATCTTGTATCTGTTGATGAAGATGATCCATAGATCCACAATTTCTCTGCCCTATTAGATGGGAAGTACACATCAAAAATAATGCAGAAGTAATTAGTATTAGTTTATTCATTTGTTTTGAAATATTTTGTGAAAAAAAATATAGAAAAATAAATCTAAGGTTTATCAACTAATAATCAATAAAATAGCTGTTAAAATATTTACTTTAACATACATTCGATTATTATCTTCCATTTTTTCAAAATATAATTTCTTTCACCCCTTATTATTTCTGTGTTTGTCATGAAAAAAACTAAACGCTCAGTGAATCTTAATACTGCTATTCTACTTATGCATTGTCCTGATCGGATAGGCATTCTTACAACTGTCAACAATTTCTTACTAGAACATAATGGCAACATTCTGAGCTTAGAGCAACACGTAGATTCTGCTGACAAGCGTTTCTTCATGCGGATAGAATGGGATCTTAAAGATTTCAAAATCAAAACTGAAGATATAGAGCCTACTATCCAATCCCTGCTGGAGAGCAAGTACTCTGATGTAAAGTGGCAGCTGAGCTTTAACGATTGGGTACCGCGGATGGCATTATTCGTGTCGAGGTATGAGCATTGCTACTATGAGTTATTATCAAGATATGAATCCAAAGAATGGAATATCGAGATACCTCTCATCATCAGTAATCACAACAAACTACGAACCGCTGCTGAGAGACTTAATATACCCTATTACCATATTCCTATAACTAAAGAAAACAAAGCAATACAAGAACACAAGCAGCTTGAATTACTACGCCTACACAACATAGACTTAATCGTACTGGCAAGGTACATGCAGATCTTATCTCCCAACTTCGTCGATCAGTACAAAGATAAGATCATCAATATACATCACAGTTTCTTGCCAGCATTTATGGGTGCAGATCCATACAGAAGTGCATTTGAGAGAGGTGTCAAGTTCATAGGCGCTACAGCACATTATGTCACAACTGACTTAGACGAAGGGCCTATCATAGCGCAGGATGTGATCTCCATATCCCATCGAGATTCTATAAAGAATATGAAGCGAAGAGGTCGCAGTATAGAGAAAATAGTATTAGCTCAAGGTGTCTGGTCACATATCAATAGCAAGGTCATTAGTTATAAGAATAAGACTGTGGTTTTTGATTAGGCGCAGTTTTATATTTTGTAATTTGCATTAAGTTTACAATACCTCATTTCTTCTATTTCTAATATTAATTCTTATGAAATTCTTACTAACTCTTACAAGCATCTTATTATCATACAGCCTATTCGGTCAGGTAATCGTTAACTCTATGAGCTTGCCAGATATAGGTGATGAGTTAGACTATACGATATTCTCCGATTATCAGGATACCATGGATTATAGAGCTTCTGGAGAAGATATGAACTGGACATTCGAAGGATTCAATGCTGTCAATGCTCAGACGGAAGTCTATACTGACATATCTACCACGAGTTTTAGAGATTCCTTCCCTGATGCTAATATGCTATTAGAATTTGGAGGTTTTGAGTCAGCCGCTATACGGACTGATTCTTCATTAGCTATCCTTGGTGTCATAGTAGAAGGTTTAGGCGGACTTGGGATAGAACTTAATGTAGACTTGGATGAGCCTTTCAGATTAAGAACTACACCATTTGAATATGGTGATGTGATAGAGGATAATTTTGAAGTTGCGTTCAGCTTTAGTGCATCCATAATTCCAGGCTTAGATTCTTTTGATATAGGTATACCTGGTGCAACTATAGACTCCTTAAGATTTACTACTTCGATAAGCAAGAGAGAAGAAGCTATCGGCTGGGGCACCTTAGATATGCTCGGCCAACAGAATGAAGTTCTTCAGATCCAAGAGAATAGCAATACAAGTACTACAATAGAGGTTGGGGTCAATGCCTTTGGTAATTTCCTATGGTTAAATGCGGCCGCTTTCTTGGGTGATATGGTAGATGCATTCGGAGGCAATCAGAATACCGTTACATATAAATTTCTCACAGCATCAAATAAAAGATCAGTCGTAGAATTCAGTGAGAACAGAGTTCAAGATACCACAGGCAACAATATGCTTGTAGTCAATGGTAGAACAAGTGCAGATTTCTTAAGTAATACAGACGAGCTTCTATCAGATTATATAGACATTAAGATCTCACCTAATCCTGCAAGCGATCGCATACAGATTACAGGCAGCGACTTATCAGATAGAGCTCATGTCATCATTTATAATATAAATGGCCTTAGAGTATTATCCGTAAGCGATATAGGTACTGGTAGCAGCATAGACATCAGTGCTATACCTGCTGGATCCTACATTGTACACTATAATTCAGGTAGTGACATTGCAGTCAGAAAATTGATTATCCAAGAATAATTGATAAAAGCTGTAAATACTTTATTGTTGCGAAACTAATCTTAAGTACAGGCTGTTACTGACAGGCAATTCAGGAATCTAATTGTCAGGAAATTCGACATTATTTAGTCAGAGTGTACAAGTGTGTG